>NZ_JAKRGG010000028.1:0-71405 GCF_022347645.1 Vibrio sp. MMH1-50 | reverse complement strand
ACAACTTGGAAAGAGCTGGCTATTACACTGCGTTGCTTTCCTTGCTCTCGAATCAATGACAACGCTCTGAATCCTGCATCTTGAAGTCACTTGGGTATATTCAGGGCAGTTTTCATCGAAGATGCGCAGGCAATCCTCTTTATCACTTGGTAGGAAGGCTCTGAAATTTATGTTGTTGGTCATAAAATTATCTCTTTAGAATCGATTCGTGCTTACTATGAGGGTATGTAAGACCTTACTAAATCTCTGTCGTCATGGTCAGGATTTCATTGATAAGGAACTGAGCTTTGTCGTTATCTAGCTGGCGTTTGTGATAGATACCGACATTACCGATTTTACTGGTATCTGTGTGCAAACACTTCACGCCGTTTTTCTCCATCCAACCGTTCATCTTATCGCTGTAAGGCATAATAGCATTGGTCGTTTCGAGCAAATCCAAGCTAGCAAGCAGAGAACCGACTTCATAAACCACAAGTGCAGTTTCATTGGATTGGTTGAAGATTTGATCGTACTCGAATGCGTTGTTGAGCACTGAGCTGTATCGAGAATGCCCCGGCGTTACGCGGATCAGTGGATAAGCAGACATCGCCTCGGATGGTGATTCCAAAAACATTTTGTCATTAAGTAGAGGGTGGTCTCGATGAACAAAGAAAGACTCTTGATCTTGGAACAGCGGTCTGAACACCACCGGCATAAGATCTTTCAATCCGCCGATTTCGTGACCAATAAATAAATCTATATCACCTTGAATCAGGTGCTGCATCAAAGAAAGGTTGTTGCCAAATTCAATATAGAGTGAGCTATGAGGATGCGCTTCTTGGTATTTGGTGATCCCATGTCGCACAAAAAGCTCCCACCACGCTTCACCAACACCGATCTTCAGTTTACCGTGTTCCCTTTGATGCATGTCTTGAATTTTGTGCATCAAATCGAGGTGTTTTTCTTGCTGTTCCTCGACATAACGGAGAAATACTTGCCCGTATTCTGTCAGCTCTACGCCTTTAGAACGACGTATTAATAGCGATACACCCATATCGCTTTCTAGCTTCTTGATCGCCGTTGTCAGGGTTGGTTGTGTTACATGCAGCAGCTCAGACGCCTTCTTGATGTTTCCGGTTCTGGCTACGGTCAGAAAATATCGATTCACTCGATTCATCATCGCCCACTCATTTAGGTATCAATTTTTCCTATATCATAAGCAAAAAGTTCAATTTCTACTAGCGGGGAAAAGCCACTATATTTTGTCTTAGATTTTTGATTGAAAAGGCACAAATAACATGGAAAAAACGTGGTGGCATAATGCAGTCGTTTATCAGATTTACCCACGCAGTTTTTACGACTCCAACAATGATGGCATCGGTGATCTAAAAGGTGTCATCAGCAAACTAGATTACTTGAAAAACCTTGGCATCAATGTGATTTGGCTCTCTCCTGTTTACCAATCGCCAATGGATGACAATGGTTACGACATTTCAGACTATCAAGCCATCGCACGTGAGTTCGGCACCATGGAAGACATGGAACAGCTATTCAAAGAAGCTGGCGAGCGTGATATCAAAATCGTTATGGATTTGGTGGTTAACCACACTTCGGATGAGCACCCTTGGTTCGTTTCTGCACGTGAATCTAAGGATAGCCCGTACCGCGATTACTACATCTGGCGTGATGCAGACTCAGAAGGCAATCTACCAAATAACATCGAATCGATTTTTGGTGGCGATGCTTGGCAATGGGACGAGAAAACCGAGCAGTACTACTTCCACCTCTTTTCAAAACGCCAGCCAGATTTGAACTGGGAGAACCCGAAAGTTCATCAAGAAGTATTCAAGATGATGAACTGGTGGATTGAAAAAGGCATCGGCGGTTTCCGATTGGATGTGATTGATCTGATAGGAAAAGAAGTCGACAAAGGCATCACGGGCAATGGCGATCGCCTGCACCCGCTGCTGCAACAAATGAACAAAGAAACCTTCGGTGGCAAAGATGTATTAACGGTCGGTGAAACTTGGGGGGCAACGCCTGAGATCGCTAAGTTGTACAGCGCGCCAGAGCGTCATGAGCTGTCGATGGTGTTCCAATTTGAACACATTACCCTAACCTGGCAAGGTGGCGACAAATGGCAGCCGATTCCGCTCGACCTTAAAGAATTCAAAGACGTGCTAACCAAGTGGCAAGTCGAGCTGCAAGACACGGGTTGGAACTCCCTATTTTGGAACAACCACGATTTGCCTCGTGCAGTGTCGAAGTTTGGCAATGACAAAGCCTATCGAGTCGAGTCAGCCAAGATGCTAGCAACAACGCTGCACTTTTTGAAAGGCACGCCATACATCTATCAAGGCGAAGAGATTGGCATGACCAACGTGGCGTTCGACCAACTAAGCGATTACTGCGATATCGAAACGCGACAATTCTACGATGTGAAAACCGCTGTCGGTATCAGCCACGAGCACATGATGGATGCGATTCACAAGAACAGTCGTGATAACGCACGTACACCAATGCACTGGAACGCATCAGAGCACGCGGGCTTTACCAGCGGAGCACCTTGGATTGCGGTCAACCCGAACTACCCACAGATTAACGTGGAAGCAGCGCTTAACGATTCGAACTCGATCTTCTACCACTACAAAAAGCTCATTGAGCTGCGTAAACGTCATGAAACCATCGTCTACGGAAGCTTCACTCCAGTATGGCAAGAGCATCAACACGTGTTTGGCTACGTGCGCGAATACCAAGGTGAACAGTTGTTTATCGTGAGTAACTTCTCAGAGCACGAGCAAACACTGCAAGTTCCAACCCAATATCAAGCCGATCAGGTAGAGTGCTTAATCAGTAACTATGCGACGCCTTGTGCGATTGCAGCGACGATAACCCTCGCACCTTACGAGTCTTTCGCAGTCAAACTGAAATAAATTTTGGAGGATATGGGAGCCACGAGCTCCCTTAAATATCTATGAATTCCGCAGCGAACGTTTATCAAGTTTTCACCCGACTATTTGGCAACACCAACACCACCAATCAACCTTGGGGCACCATTGAGCAAAACGGCGTCGGTAAGTTCAGTGACTTTAACGACAAGGCGCTCACTGCCATTCAACAGCTTGGCATTACGCACATTTGGTACACCGGAGTACCACACCATGCGGTGATCCGCGATTACAGTGCCATTGGCATTGAGAACGACCATCCAGCGGTGGTGAAAGGACGAGCAGGCTCGCCTTATGCGGTGAAAGATTATTACTCAGTGAACCCCGATTTGGCGGATGATCCTGCACATCGATTAGAAGAGTTTGAAGCCCTTATCGAGCGTACGCATGCGCACAACATGAAGGTCATTATCGATATTGTGCCAAACCACGTTGCCAGACGTTACCGAGGTTTGAACAACCCTGTCGGTGTGCGAGATTTTGGTGCCGATGACGATACGAGCGTTGAGTACCATCGTGACAACAATTTCTATTACGTTCCTAATCAAGCGTTTGAGTTGCCTAACATTCCTGAGCAATTTTCCCCGCTAGGTGACCCGACGCTGATTAGGAACCTTTCTTCCTTTGAAAAATTACCTGCCTTTGAAGAGTTTCCCGCCAAATGGACCGGCAACGGCTCTAGGCTTGCTCAGCCGCAATTTGATGATTGGTATGAAACCGCCAAAATCAATTACGGCGTGCGCCCAGACGGCAGCAAAGATTTCCCAGAACTGCCAGCCGATTACGCAAACAAATCCCATGCTGAGCATTTGCAATTCTGGCAAGACAAAACGCTGCCAAACTCTTGGTATAAGTTCCGCGACATAGCGCTTTACTGGATAGACAAAGGCGTCGATGGCTTCCGTTATGACATGGCGGAAATGGTGCCTGTCGAGTTTTGGAGCTTTATGAATTCCAGCATCAAAGCAGTCAATCCAGAGGCGTTTTTGATGGCAGAGGTGTATCAACCGCATCTCTATCGCGACTACATTCATCTCGGCAAGATGGACTATCTGTACGACAAAGTTGACCTCTATGATTGCCTCAAAGACGTGATGCACAGCAAACAGCATGTGAGCAAAATCAGTGAGATTCAAGAAAGCATGATGGATATTGAACACCACATGCTGCACTTCCTTGATAACCACGATGAGCAGCGTCTTGCCTCGCCTGAATTTGCTGGCAGTGCAGAGAACGGCTTGCCCGCTATGTTGATTTCTACCCTGCTTAGCACCTCACCAACCATGGTGTATTTCGGACAGGAAGTGGGAGAAGCAGGAAGAGAAAACGCAGGCTTTGGGCAACCAAGTCGTACCTCCATCTTTGATTACATCGGTGTCCCAGAACACCAAAAGTGGATGAATCATGGCAAGTTCGACGGGGGCTTGTTATCGCAACAACAGAAAGAAGTAAGAGCCTATTATCAACGCTTACTCAACTTAGCTTTGACCTCGCCAGCCAAAATGGGAGGTTACTTTGACCTGTATCCAAGTAATCAACAAGCCTTGGGGGAAGAGTCATTCTGCTTTGCTCGCTATTCGAGTCAGCAATTGATTTTGGCAGTCGCACGATTAAGGGGAGAACAACCTCAAAACATAGAGTTGGTCATGCCATCTGAGCTGATCAAAAAACTCGAACTGCGCGATGGCGAGTACATCTTAAAAGACGCTATGAATCGTCTTTCTCCACTCACCTTACGCGTCGAAAATGGTGTCGGTAAATGCCAACTGAATATCGAGCCACAGTGCGCTAGTGCTTTCACACTAGATATAGACACTTCCATCGCAGATTAAATTTGGCTGCTGTTCACAAAAACAGTCAAAACCTTCCAAGCCCCTTCTCTACATCAACCACCGCAAAGCATTGGCTACTGGGAATCACCCAAGCCAATGCGCTTCCCCGATCACATTCCAACGCATTGATATAGAAAAATGTAATACCAACGACAAAGAAATCAATTTTAACCGCAGAGTGCATCCCCGTATTATCAAACCGTGAAACAACAGCTGACGTCCAGTCACTAGATTTGAAACAAGGAATCTATCGCAATGAAACCTATTCTAAAAACACTTTCGCTTTGCACTTTATCTGTTCTTTTAGCGCCTTCTGTTTCTGCAATGCAGGAAGGTGAAATCATCATTTGGATCAACGGTGATAAGTCTTACCAAGGATTGAGCCAAATTGGTCAACAGTTCGAAGAAGATACGGGGATTAAGGTTAATGTTCAGCACCCGGATTCTCTAGAAGAAAAGTTCCAACAACACGCCGCGACAGGCGGTGGTCCTGACATCATCTTCTGGGCACACGACCGTTTTGGTGGCTACGCTCAAGCGGGCTTACTGCAAGAAGTGAAACCGAGCCAAGAGTTTAAAGATAAGCTTGTCGATTTCAGTTGGGATGCAGTCACTGTAGATGGCAAAATCTTTGGCTACCCTCTGGCTATCGAAGTCCCTTCTCTAATTTACAACAAAGACCTGTTGCCAAACCCACCTAAGAGTTGGGAAGAGCTGGAGTCCATCCACCAAGCGATGCAAAAACAAGGCAAGAAAGCGATCATGTGGGACGTGAAAAACGCTTACTTCACTTGGCCAATGATTTCAGCTGGCGGCGCTTATGCTTTTGGTAAAACAGCAGAAGGCTACGATGCTAAAGACACGGGTGTAAACAATGAAGCGGGTGTGGCTGGTCTGCAATTCCTTGTCGACATGGTCAACAAAGGCATCGTCGATCCAAATATGGATTACTCAGTATCCGAAGCGTCGTTCACCAAAGGTGAAGTGGCAATGACCATCAACGGTCCGTGGTCTTGGGGCAACCTAGACAAAATAGATGTGAACTACGGCGTTGCTGTGTTGCCAACCTTAAACGGCGGTAAAGGTAACCCATTCGTTGGCATTTTGAGTGCGGGTATTAACGCATCAAGCCCAAACAAAGATCTGGCTGTTGAGTTTCTAGAAAACTACCTATACCAAGACGCCGCATTGAAAATCATGGATGACGACAAGCCACTTGGTGCCGTGACACTAAAATCGTTCCAGAAAGTGCTGGAAAGTGACGAACGCATTAAATCAACCATGATCAACGCAGAAAACGGCGAGATCATGCCGAACATCCCTCAAATGACGTCTTACTTCTTTGCGGAAGGTGCTGCTATCGATAACGCGATGCAAGGCAAGCAAACCGTGAAAGACGCCCTAGACACTGCAGCAAAACAAATTGTTCGCTAATTCTTTCATGTTCGTATTTGGCACAGTTCGCTGTGCCTTTTTTATTTTATGAGACTCTAGAATATGCCCCAATACCCAACGTTATATCTGAAAGGCACACTAAATGGTTGGGGGCTAGATACGCCTTTCCAGCCAATTGATGAGCACCAACTACAAGCTAGCGTAGTTTTCCCAGCCGATAGACACCAATTCAAAATCGCCGATTTGAATGGCAACGAAGAATGGACGTTCGCCGCAGATGATATTAAAGCAGTGAATATCAGTTTGAATCAAAAGCTCTCGCTTATTCCAACTCAAGGCATTGGTAATGATTTGGTGTTTGAACCAAAACAATCAGGTCGTTATTTGCTGACGCTCGACTTCAGCACAGCGTCGCCAAGTCTAAGCGTCAAACCCGAAATGGCAGACACCCCCTCCTTACTCACTCAATTGAAATTCGATCATCTCATCACTTCGCAATCAGGTCCTATCCCCACTAAATCATTGCCAAGCACAGCCAAAATCCTTCCGCTCGATGAGTTGTTCGAGGCGTTGGCGATCAAGAGCGAAACGCCTTTCCCATTTGTGTTTGGTGATAACCTCGACGGCTACTATGAAGGCACCACACACAGCGCTTTGGGCACGGCACGTTATCGCCATCATCAAGGTTGGTATTTAGGTGGTTTCGCCTCACGCATTGGCAACGTATTCAACGACAAAACACAGGCGCAGTATGCCTGCTTAATGCCATATGGAATCGAGCATCATTATGAGAATGCCAGTAAAGATGGCTTGTCCTTGATTGCAGGGCAACGCCTTGCTGCACTGAATGTGGAATCCACCAGCAGCGAAATGTTGGCACTGTTTCCTGAACTCAACCTCAATCCATCGTACTGCCAAGTAGAAGCGTTGGAAGATTGCCTGCTTATCTCTGTCGATCCAGACATCTGCCCTGAAGGCTCGCTCTCGTTTATCGCGATCAGCGCAAACCAAAGCTTCCGAGCACAAACGCTCAATGAGAGAGATTCGAACGTCAGCGATAACGTACTATCCGGCAGCCAAAACATTCAAATTAAGCTCAGTTCAGAGACCACAACGAACCGCTTCACTGCCTACTTTGCTTTCTCCAACAACAAAACCGATGCTATCCAACAAGCACAAAATGCAGCCCTCGAACATGCAGAGTTGAAACATCAAAACGCAGTATTTGAGTTTTTGACCAAGAACTATTTTTGGTGTGACGATCTGGAATACAACCGCGCCGTTATGTGGGCACGATTGGCCAGCCGAACCTTCGTCAATAAAGAGCTGGGTACCGGCATCTGGGCGGGGTTGCCATGGTTTAAAGACTGTTGGGGCAGAGACACCTTTATCGCGCTGCCCGGCACCAGTTTAGTGAATGGCGAGTTTGACGAAGCCCGCGACATCATCACCAACTTTGCTTCGATGCAGTTAGATGATCTGAAAGACAAAAATCATGGTCGAATTCCAAACCGTGTCACCAGCGAGACTAATATCATCTACAACACGACCGACGGCACACCGTGGATGATTCGCGAGATCTTCGAATACATTAACTACTCCGGTGATACACAGTTCGCCCAGCAAATGTTGCCCATCATAGAGCGCTTTATTGAAGGGGTTGAAAAGCACTATCTCGATGATGATGGCTTGATGCGACATCGCGATCCCGATACCTGGATGGACGCCAAGATCAACGGTCAGATCCCATGGTCACCTCGTGGTCCGAAAGCCAACGACATCGAAGCATTGTGGTTTGAGAGTCTACAAGTGGCAAACCAACTTGCAAAATGGAATGGTGACCACGCCTTAGCGGAACATTGCCAAACTTTGGCGAACAAAGTGAAAGCCAGCTTTATCGACAAGTTCTGGGATAGCGAATCCATGTGCTTAGCGGATCATCTCAAGCAAGACGATGTGAAAGACATCAGTATTCGCCCAAACCAGCTAATGACGTTGACCATTCCGACCAACCAAGCCTTAATTCCAGAGTATACTGGGCAGCACATTGTGAAGAACAGCGTCGAGCATCTGCTTTTCCCTTGGGGCATCTGCTCTTTGCAACAAGAGCACCCAGAATTCCACCCCTATCATGACAACCGCCCTGAGTATCACAAAGATGCGGCATACCATAATGGGACCATTTGGGGTTGGAACGCAGGCTTCACTGTGGGCGCACTTACCCGTTACCAGCAACAGGATTTAGCGTATCAACTGAGCAAAAACTTAGCCCATCAGATTTTATATCAGGGACATCGCGGCACCATGAGCGAAAACTTGGATGCTTACCAAGCGTCTGCGACGTCCGTCATTCAAAGCGGAACTTATGCTCAAGCGTGGTCAGTGTCGGAATTTGCTCGTAACACTCAGCAAGACTATCTCGGCTTTACGCCACAGCTCTCGCGCAACACCATCAAGCTTTGCCCAAGCTTACCATCAACTTGGAAACGCCTAAGCGCTCGACTGCCGTTTGGTGATAACAACGCCCTGCATGTTGACGTCGAACAAGCTGAGAAAACCAAATTCTCATTTGAGTTTGAACGCCCTCAACCTGAAGTTCAGTTCATCGTGAAACTGCGCGGTCAGGAATATGAGGTCGGCATTGAAGCCGATGTGATTGACGGTTCAATTGAGATCGAATGGTACCCAGAATCCGGGCAAATGAAGTGTAATCGTGATGGTGTAAAAACCAGATTAAAACCATTAGCACCAGTTACTTTGTTGGAAGGATTAACCTTCGCTCAACCTAACCCAGCACTATCGCACCGAGCGCTTGAGGAAGAGAACTACTTGCTCAACAAGCGTTCTGCAGAAAAGCTATGTATTGCTAGAGACTAAAAAAACTCAGAGGGCGCGAAAGCGCTCTCTGAGGTCCAAAAATAGACACTTTAATAATGGAGTTACTTGTTATCTACGGCGTCAACAAACACTTTCTGTGCGCCGTCGATACCCAATCGGTTGGCTTCTTCTAGCAGTGTCATCGCTTTTGATGTTTGGTTGTTCTTCACTGCTGCTCGAATAGATTCAAAATAATAGGCTCGTGTATCAGCATGAACACTCGTTGATGCCGATTTCGTGTTCGAACTTACTGCTGACGATGTTTGCATGGTTGCTGATGCTGGCGCTGACAATTTTACCGGAGCCACCACAACTGCCGCTTTCTGTGTCTCTGTGGTACGTGAAGGCGCGGCTAACGATAAGGTTTTGATCGCCACTTCCAAAGAGCCAAAAGCTTCATAAGTATATTTCGGGTCGGTCACCATCGGCATTGGCTGCCCCAACTCCACAGCACGCTCTTTGGCAGGATGAGGAATTTGAATCGAATCACCTAGCTCGCTTTCATCAGTATAAACAATAAAGTAAGGCGTTTTCTCAACGTCGAGCGTAAAGCTCAGCTGGTATTGAGTGCGTGTAAGCATGCCCGTGGTTTCGATATCAAAGCTATCATGATCATTGATATTCACGATATTGAACGCTTTATCTAAAGTGATCAGCTTAGGCGCGAAAACCTCGCCATTGACCATATGGCTGGCAAGCTGAATATTCACTTTGCTTGAACGCGCTGGCAACTTAAACGCAGCAAAATAGCTGTTCCCTTCAGCGAAGCGACCTACCGGCGAATCCGCATTAATCGAAAACTCAATTTGCTCATTAGTGCCGAGCTCTAACCATGGAAATTCAGAGAAGTTATTGCAGCAAACTGCCGCTTCCGACACCGATTGCAACGTCGTCGCTTCCAATGTTGGAGAAGCCGCACATGCGGTTAACGCCGAGCTCAACATTAGGGCAAGGATTACACGGTTTTTCTGCATGATTTATCTCTCTTTCTCAAGGTAAAACAGGTCTGCTAAACAATCATTCAAAAGCAAACAAGGCAGCGCTATTCGCTGCCTTTTGCAAAGTGTGGTTAGAACCAAATTTCGGTGTGAACACCAATCACGGTTTCATTTTTACCATCCTCGATGCCAATCTGACGCGCGCTCGCTTCATCATCAGCGGTAATGTAGCTCACGTAAGGTTTGATTTGAGGACGACCAAAGTAGTCTGCGTTTACAGTAAACGCCGCCGCGAGTTCGATGTTGTAAATATCACTTTCGACATCATCCCCTGTACGTCCCCAGTAGCCTTCAGCCCCTTCTTCATGACCATAAGACGCCGTCATCTCAAGACGAAGGTTATCGTTCACTTTATAAGAAGGACGGACAGCCACAAGGTAGCGTTTTAAGTCATCAGCACCAAACAGTTGGTCGAGTGCACCGATATAGGTAATTTCAGAACCCATCTGCCAGTTTTCAGAGATGTTTAGCACACCGTAAGAAGTGAAGAATAGAGATTCAGCTTTATCGTCACCGCCAGACCAACCACCAAAGTTCACGCCACGGTTTTGCGCGACACCCTTACCGTAAGCAAGTGCGTTTTGCGTCCAACCGTCTAAGCCGTAGTAACTCGTGTTCAAAGTAATTGCAGCGCCAAAGCCATCATCTGAAGAATTGTCTTTGCCTTCTTGCTGCATGTATTTAAAGTCGAAATCTACGCTACCGAAGCCCACATCTACGCCATAGTAGTAGAAATCCAAAGTAGAAACGGTAGTGCGCTCAGCATTGGCTTTAACAATCTCACACGTCGACGCATTGCTGTTGTCTTCACACACCAACACATCTGGTGCGCCTGCGTCTGGATCGGCAATCACATACGCGATACCTGCGGTGTTGCCAGCGAGCTTAGTTTGAATACCGGCACCAACACCTGATGACTGCTTCCAGAACTCACCAGATAACAGACCAGACGCACGATTTAGGAAGCGTTGACCACCCCAAATCGAGGTGTCTTCCCCAAAGTAAGGCAGCGCACCGATTTCAACAAACGCTTCCTTCACTTCAAACTGTGCAGTGGTATTGTCTTTTTGGCTACCCGCAGAAGAGTAGGCATAAGAGTTGCCGTTGCCATATTCAGAGCGAACAACAAAGTCAGACCAAACACCGTTCGCGTGCTCAGTATGCTTTTTGATGATGAATTCAACTTGGTTGGTACTCTTACCGTGTGTACCTGCTGTTTTGTAATCTGGTTTGCCAAATTCAGTATCCACTGATTTTCCATCAACAGTTCTAAAGTTCATTGACGCATAGCCGAAGATTTCCCAACCATCAGCGATAACATCGGTACCATTTACTTTTTCAACAACGGGTGCGGCTTCATCACCAGCGATCACATCTAACGCCACTTCGGTCTCAGCAAAGACGGCACCTGTCATTAAAACAGATGTAATTGCGGCAGCCACTGCACTTACTTTTTTCATTCTAAACTCCGATACGGACAACTAAATTCGTGTGCTTCTCTTGCGGAAAGCATTGCTGTTTCTATGACGTATGATGGAGTGAAAAATAAGCGGCTAAAAATTGATTTAATTGACGATGATATTGCTATTTTTTATATCAGAGCGGTTTGAGATGGATTTTAAAAGCATTGATAGAATCAATTACAACGTAATGCGCGTTAAACGAACTAAGAATGATTCACGGTAAATAGTAAGGAAGATGAGAATTTGTGAACACTGCCAAATTTAGCGTTTTAAGCGCACGGCGGTTTTGAGATCACGATGCAACACATATTTGCCCCGCCAAACACAACTTACGGAAATAAAGCAATATTACCATCCCATTTCATAAGTCGTTACACAACTCGGGGCTTTAAGACTTTACATCTGGCGCAAGGAGTAGAACACTTCTCACAAAGTAAAACCCAAGCCTACATAGTAGAGTCAGTAAAATTATGAGTAACACCACGGCGAAAAAGTCGAATCCATTATTCGAAGTCCTGTTTAACGTCATCATCCCTTCCTTCATTTTGATGAAGTTCAGCGGTGAAGAACACCTAGGTACAGCAATGGCACTCGTTGTTGCCTTGGCGTTCCCATTGGTTTATGGCGGCATGGATCTTATCCGCAACAAGAAATTCAACTTCATTTCTGCACTTGGTTTTATCAGTGTGCTGTTAACCGGTGGTATTGGCTTGTTAGAGCTAGACACACGTTGGTTAGCGTTAAAAGAGGCGTTGATTCCAGGTCTGATAGGTATTGCAGTGTTAGGCTCAACCTTCACTCGTTATCCGCTAATGCAAAAGCTTGTATTGAACGATACCATCTTGAACCTACAACTGATTAACGAACGTTTAGAGCAGAATGGTAAAACGCAAGCATTTGAGCGTTGCCTGATGTCGTCGAACTATCTGTTCGCTAGCACCTTCGCTTTCTCATCTGCGATGAACTATTTTCTAGCAACTTGGATTGTGACTAGTCCATCGGGCACAGCGGCGTTCAATGAAGAGTTGGGTAAGCTCACCCTTTACAGCTACCCAATGATTGCTATCCCAAGTATGTTGATGATGTTTGGTATTTTCTACTACATCTGGCGTCAAGTTCGCGCGATGACGTCGCTAGAAACCGAGCAGATCTTCCATACCAAGTAATGCTTGTTGCACCTTGATAGGCAAAGTTAGATAAAAAGAACCCCGATAATTGATAACCAATTATCGGGGTTTTGTTTTTAAGAGTAATTTATCACTTAGAAGCTGTAAGCCACTGACGCTTTGAAGTTACGACCAGCTTCGTAGCTAGTGTACTTATCTGAACCCCAAGAAATACCAAAGCCTGTATGCTCTGCGTACTGCTTGTTGAATAGGTTGTCTACCGCTAAGTTAAGTGATAGGTCTTTTGCAAAATCTGGTACGTAAGCCGCCCATAGGTTGTGCGTTGCAAAACCTGCACGTTCAATCTTGTCACCATCTTCGTCTTTGTAATCATTACCCGGAACGAAACGTGAATCCCAGCCGAACACAAACTCGCTGGTTAGATCGTACTTGAAGCCCGCCTTGATGTTATGGATACCAGTTTTGTTCATGTGGCTCTTCTTGCCATTCTTCAGGCTCGTTTGCTCACCATCAGAGTATGAGTGGTTTGCGTAAAGCGCGAAGTCTTCAATGCTGTAGGTGAATACCGTCTCTACACCCCAAACTTCAACATCGTATTGGTTTACCAAAGTTGTGTTGTTTTTGGTTGGGTGCATTTGGTTATCTAGATCATACTGGTAAGCAGTAAAACCAAGGATTGCATCGTCTGCCATCAGCAAACCAGACATGTCGTAATCAAAGCCTGCTTCGTAGTTGTTACCCGTCATCGCTTTGGTATCAGACTGTTTAACATCGCTCGCCGCTTTCATGGTTAGCGTTTCTGGCAATGAAGCCCCTTTGAATAGACGACCGTAACCAATACGAAGTTTTAGGTTGTCTGTGGTTTGGTATTCACCTTGGAACTTAGGCGATAGTTGATCGTATTTACCTTTAAACACGCCACCCAGCTCATGAACATCGTAGCGAAGACCAGTTACGAAACGGAAGTCATTAATCTCAAACGCATCTTGAGCGTAAATACCGTAAGCCGTTACAGTACCGCCATCCATGTCGTAGTTCTTCGTTTGACCTTGTTTTGAACCTGAGGTGTAGTGACCTAAACCAGAGTCAATCCACTGCTCCGCTTTGTAGCCTTCGAAGCCGTAAGTCAGCTCGTGTTCACCAACCCAAGAGATATTGCGGATGTCACCACCAATGGTCGTCACGTTGTATTCGCGATCAGGAATCGATAGGTCACCATCTTTGGTGAATTCCCAAGCGCCGTTCACCTTCTTCCAATCGCCGTACTCTTCGACTAACGCGTCGCGTTCCATGTATTGACGGTTGTAGTACAAGTTGGTTTTTAGGTTAACCAAGTCGCTTCCATTATCGAAACGGTGCTCGAACGTCACGGTATCACGGTTAAGTGAGTTGTAGTTGTGATCATCATGCAGGTAAAGTGCGCCTGCTTTTTCACCTGATAGCTGACGCTTACCGCCATCTTGGTAGGTGTTAAAAGTAAGCTTAAATTCATTAGCATCGTTTGGAACGAAGACTAGCTTCACCAAGCCAGATTTCAGTTCACCTTGCTTTGAAGTCACGTCATCTTTACCAGGAATGTAAAGATCGCCGTCTTCTGAGTAGTTGATGATACCCATCAACTGAAGTTCATCATTCAACTGCGCGTAAACCGCAACATTCGTCGTGAAGCGCTCATAAGCCGTTTGATACCCCGTTTTAACGCGAGCACCGACGCTTTCGCCTTCCGAAAGTAGATCGCTGGGATCTTTCGTTTCGTATTTAAATGAGCCGTTAATCGCACCAGCACCAGACAGTACTGAGTTACCACCTAGCGTGATTTCAGCTAACTTAAGCATCGCAGGATCGAACGTTTGGTCGCCCGAGTGGTGGAATAGCTGACCTTCTTGACGCGCACCATCAATGGTTACGACAGAGAATTTGTCTTCCATACCGCGAATGTAAACTTTACGAGAGTAACGAGCGTTACCGTCAACCGTAACACTCGGCATGGTGTTCAATACGTCTTTAATATCCGACGCTTGTTTGAGCTCTAACGTTTCAGCGTTAATCTCAGTTTGAACAAGTTGATCAAGGGCAGAACCGACAACAACAATATTTTCATCGGAAGCGTGAGCAGCAAAAGAGGCAATGGCAACGGTGATGGCTGCTGATAGTGACTTCAGTTTCATAATACTACTTATATTTTATAAACAACAACGTGGTACGAAGCATAATACACAACATTAATGATAATTAATCTCATTTACATTCTTTACGTTAATGAGTGATTTATTTTTATTCAGAATGAACCAGGCATCGTCAGTAAATCACTCAGCAGAAAAGAGCAAAAAAGTGCGAGGAAGTGGGTGTTGGACGGTTTTGAGTAAAGTGAGAAGTAGATAACCTCCACGAATCTGCTTCCAGTGTTAGACTAAAACCACTCTCTTTCGCTTTGTGAAATACGATGCCATCTCGCCCAAAAACCTTTTATGAACAAGAAATCGATCGCGTGTACAGCGAGATGCCGTTGAGCCCAAAACAGTACCTCCTGATCAGGCAGTCCAAGGCATTTATGGAAAAGCATCACTCAGAAAACATCGAGCTAAACGACTTAGCCAAAGCGGCTTTTATGTCACGCTTTCACTATGTGCGGATTTTCAAACAGATGTATGGTGTCACGCCGCGAAGCTATTTAAGGGATATGCGGATTAAAAAAGCCAAAGTGCTGCTCAAGGAAGGTCACTCGATTACGGATACTTGTTTTCAGGTTGGCTATGAGAGCTTAACCACGTTTTCGAGTGTCTTTAGAAAGAGCACAGGTTACTCCCCCAAAGCGTTTCAAAAAATATATAAAAGCAATCTAGAATAAGTTTTTGAGCCAAGCTTTCGCTATCTTTTACTTATTCCAAAACAGTAAAGGTGAATACCCGTGATCAGAATTTCCCTAACCAGCGTTCCTGTTAACGATCAAGATAGAGCTCTCGATTTCTATACCAATATCCTTGGTTTCATTAAAAAAACAGAAGTACCAATTGGTGAGCACAAATGGCTAACAGTGGTCTCTCCACAAGAGCAATCTGGCGTGGAATTATTGTTAGAACCGATGGCATTTGGCCCAGCAAAAGTATACCAAGACGCGTTGAAAGAAGCCGGAATCCCATGGACGTCGTTTGCGGTCGATGACCTAAATAAAGAATATGCAAGATTAACTGAGCTTGGCGTGCAGTTCTCAATTGAGCCACGAGAAGCAGGCACGGTCATGATTGCGGTACTTGACGATACCTGTGGTAACTACATCCAATTGATGCAAGAGCTTTAAAAACGGCTCATGAGCGGATAGAAAGAACAGAGGTTATCAGGTAAGCAACAAAATCTGAGACCTCTTGTTTGTATAAAGCCCTACCGAAAAAGTGTGATTACACCAAGCAAAGATATGAAAGTGATCGTGTATTCGATATCCAACTCGATTAGCATGGATTTTTTAACATCCTGTCACATTTATAGAACCTATGTTTGGATTAAAACGAATCAAATCAGAAAATGAGCTGCTAAAGCAAGAATTAGCAGACCTCAAACAGAAGTACCAAACTGACGTTGCCGCTCTGGAAAATCAGCTCCAAGAGGCTCAGCAGCTTGTTCGCTCCGCTCAACAGGAACACCACAATAGTGATGAGTTGATGTCGAGCAGTTTGAAAGGTGGAGATATGCTCCAAACCATTCGAACAGAGATGGTGGAGAGTGCGCAATCTATGGCGCATGAAAACCAAGAGCTGCAACAACTAGATGAAATGTTTAAGCAGACTCATCAAGCTCTTGCTCGTCTTGATAACCGAGCCGTAAAGATCAGTACGCAAGCCTCACAAAGCATTGAATCTGTTCAAATATTAGATAAAACTGCCACTTCTATTTCCCTTCTTGTATCGACTATTCAAGAGATTTCTGACCAAACGAATTTGTTGGCATTAAATGCAGCGATTGAAGCAGCACGAGCCGGTGAAGCAGGCCGCGGATTTGCCGTGGTAGCAGATGAGGTAAGAAACCTTGCCGGCAAAGCCAGCGAAGCCAGTGAGCAGATTGATTCTTTGGTGAACCAAGTACTAACGCAAGTGAACGCGATTAAAACCTCGATTGATGAAAACCAAACTTGTGCTGAGGAAGTGTCTGCCTCTTCTGCGCAGATTGGTTCTATTGTCAACGAAGTGGTCGTGAAATCGGAACACATGCAACAGGTGATCCATATTGCTTCCACACGCGCTTTCTTGGATACGGTCAAACTCGACCACGCCATTTGGAAGAACAATATCTACCGTCTCCTACAAAAAGGCGCGTTTGGTGAAACCGTTAATAGCCACTCTGAGTGTCGCTTGGGTCAGTGGTACTACCGTGGCGATGGCAAGGCTTACAGCCACTTAAGAAGCTATGCATTGCTTGAAGAACCACACAAAGGCGTGCATGACGGTGGACGTGAAGCAATGAGCCAAGCCAAATCTGGCAACATGGCAGGCATGGTGACTGCAATTAACGCCATGGAAGACGCCAGCGAACAAGTCGTAGTACAAATCGATCGCCTAATGGATGAAATTATCGCGAGTTAATTACAATACTTGTTCTTCCTCCCTTCTCACAGAGTAAAGGGAGGAAGCTAAGCTTACCTACCCTATCATCCCCTTATTCATTTTTTGGCAACTGCGTCTCAAGCCATTCAATAAATGCAGCATTCTTTGGTCTGTGTTGTTGCCCATTTAGACAGATCAAATCGTAGCCTCGCTCTGCACTTACGCGCTCAAAATGTGCCACTAGTTCACCGTTTTCTAGGCTGCTTTTCACTAAAGATTCGCGAGCGATCCCCAACCCCATTCCGTTCTTAGCCGCTGTCATTGCCATATCGGCGTGATTAAATAAGTAAGTTCTGTCCATCACGTTAAGTGTGTTGAGTAGCGGGTTAGATTGTTTGTCCAACCACATCGCCCATTCTTGATTAGGTTCACTCGCCTCTAATGATTCAGAGCAATGAATAAAAGTCACGCCGGCCAACTGCTCAAGTAGTGGTGCTGGCTCAGTAAAATGGTCGTTAAAGTATTTGGGGCTACAAACCGGCAACAGCACTTCATCAAATAAACGCTGATGGTAAAAACCCGGATGTTCGCTATCGCTGTAGTAAATCGCGATATCGACGGGCTCATGTTGAAAGTCCAAACGGCTCGCTTTCACCCTCAGTTTTATATTGAGATGCGGGTACAAACGTTGGAAATCTGGCAACCTTGGCAGAAGCCAACTCTGGGCGAACGTCGGAGCTGCTCCGATATATAACTCACCGCGCAGTTCATTAAACTTGATGTCTTCGAGCTCAGAGAAAATAACTTCGAACGATTGGTTTAATGCATGCAGTAATCGCTCACCTTCTTTGGTCAGTTCTAATCGTCTCGTCATACGCACAAACAAGCTGAAACCCAGTTGCTCCTCTAACGATTTGATTCGCTGGCTCACCGCCCCTTGGGTAATGAAAAGCTCTTCCGCTGCTTTGGTAAAGCTAAGAAACTTACCTGCAATCGCAAAAGTGTACATATTGGAGAGCATCTGCTGCTTTCTGTCCATTACTCAACCTTCTATAAATTAGCTGTGCTAATCCATAGCAAGATTTGTTTGGTTTGTGAAGCCAATAAAGATGCATTTTAATCAAACTGTCTTATCCATAACGAGAACATCACGATGAAAAAGAATCTTAAAATTACCATCATTGGCGCAGGCTCTAGCTACACACCAGAGCTGATCGAAGGTCTGATCAAACGCAATCATGAACTGCCAATCGGCGAACTGTGGTTGGTTGATATCGAAGATGGCGCAGAGAAAGTCAGCATCATTGGCGATTTAACACGTCGCATGTTGGCTAAAAACGACATGTCGCATATTGATGTGCACGTCACCTTGGATCGCAAAGCTGCTTTGAAAGACGCAGACTTTGTATGTTCTCAATTTCGCGCTGGCTGCTTGGAAGGTCGAATCCGTGATGAACGCATCTCGCTGAAGTACGGCATGATCGGTCAGGAGACCAATGGGCTAGGCGGTTTTGCCAATGCCTGTCGCACCATTCCTATCGCGCTGGAAATCTGTAAAGAGATGGAAGTGTTGTGTCCAGATGCTTGGTTGCTAAACTTTACCAACCCATCAGGCATGGTTACAGAAGCGATTCTCAAACACACCAAAGTGAAAGCGGTCGGTTTATGTAACGTGCCAGTGATCATGCAAAAAGGCATCGCCCAAATGCTAGGTGCTAGCGAGCAAGAGTTTGTACTGCAAGTTGCGGGTTTGAACCACTTTATCTGGGCACGTCAGATCCTGCACGAAGGTCGTGACAAACTGCAAGAAGTGGTCGAAGAGATCCTATCCGGCAACGATCCTTTGGTGCCGCAAAATATTCCTCCATTCGACTGGCCACAAGAGTTGCTGCGTAATATGGGGATGATCCCGTGTGCTTACCTGCGCTATTACTACACCAGCGAAGACATCATGAGCCAAGAGATTGAAGAAGCGAACGGCGAAGGCACACGCGGTGAAGTGGTCAAAGCTATGGAGAAACGACTGTTCGATATCTACCGCAATCCAGAGCTCAACGAAAAACCAAAAGAGCTCGAAAAGCGTGGTGGTCAATACTACTCAGAAGCTGCCTGCGAGCTGATGAGCTCTATCTACAACGATAAGCGCACCATCATGCACGTAAACACCCGTAACAACGGTGCCATTGCAGGTTTACCTGACGATTGCGCGGTGGAAGTCAGCTGCATGATCACAAAATCGGGACCTGTGGCTTTAAACGTCGCGCCATTCCCAAGCGATACGCTGCGCTTGATTCAATTGATGAAAGACTTTGAATCACTCACGGTAGAAGCGGCTGTCACAGGCGACCGCAATGCCGCGCATCGAGCATTGATTTTGAACCCGCTCGTGACCACTGGAACGATTCTAGAAAAGGCTCTAGAAGAGACGATTGAAGCTAACCTCGACTACATGCCACAGTTCCGATAATCCAAACAAAAACAAAAAAGGGATGGTGAATACCATCCCTTTTTTGTTCTTCAATTTACCCAGTAACCTCAAGGTGTTTGAATACTGTTACTACATGGTCAGTATAATTTTGCCTTGCAGCGTGACTGTCTCATCTTCTATCAGCTCAAAAGCACGCTGGAACTGTCCTAACGGAAGGTAGCGATCCACATCGAGTTGTATCTGGTGTTCCATAAAGTGTTCTAGCATCTCAGCAAAGACTTGTTTGCGAACGGTCTTACCAACTGACTCTTCCCAATAGCGCAAAAAGAACGTACTGAAGTCGATATTGTTTTGCTTCATACAAGCGAAGAAAGCTGGCTCATAAGGGGTGAGTGAAAGCGTTCCATAATTGATGTATATTCCCGAATTACGCACAATTTGGATGAGTTCTGTACCCAACTTGCCGCCAATGGCATCGAATGCAACATTGGGTTGAGGTAACTCTCGGGCATCAATTTGAGATTGCAGATCTTGCTTGCTATCTAACACTGCAATGGAATCGTATGGATAACGCTCTGGCGCGGAGCTTATCGCAATTAAAGTAAATCCAAGTGAGTGCGACAACTGAGCGAAGATCTTACCAATCGCAGAATTGCCCGCGTTGATGATCACCACGTCATCTTTACCTAACTTGGCAACGTGAGTGGTGATCACCCAAGCCGTCAGGGCATTGATATACAACTGGCAAGCATAGCCGCTCTCAAGATCTTCCGGCACTACAAAGACATTCTCCGCAGGCGTATCGACATAGCTTTGCCAAGTCCCGCTTTGTGCCACCAGCACCTTTTGCCCAATGTGAAATTCAGTTTGATGCGGATCGTTTATCTCAACCACACGCCCTACCGCTTCAAACCCAGGCACTCGCGGCGGTACATGCACACGACGATACTGCCCTACTCCCTGAATCGACAATTGGTCACTTGGATTAATGTTCGTGGCTTCGATTTGCACGCGCAGTTTACCCAAAGCCAGTGGCTCTAGCTCAACATGCTCCAGCACCAATGACACACTTGGCGAGCCAAAGCTCAGTTGATTAACGCGAGTGTTTGTCTTGGTCGAGTTGGTCTTAGTTAAGCTCATCTTGATACCACTGAATTGCTAGAGAGAATATGGCGCGCCATAGCGAAACGGGTATATAACGTTTTCTCGGCGCGCGCGTCAAATTGGATAAGAGCTTAAACGGGCTGACTCAGCATAAACACCACCACTAACGCTAGGCTGCTGCCCATGCATCGGTTTACCCACACCACCTTTTGTGGTGACTGAATAAAGCGGTTCAATACTGTGCCAAAGTACGCCCACGCAAACATCCCCAGCACACCAGTTCCCACCATTACGCTGATAATGATCACCACCTGTGTCAGGTAATCATTGTTTGGCGAGATAAATTGAGAGAACACTGTCAGCGATGCGACCCAACTTTTCGGATTAAGAATTTGCACCCAAACGCCAGATAAAAAGCCAGACTTTTTCGCATTCAAATCGTTGTCGAGTTCCATTGTGGCAATCGACCATGCGAGATACAGCAGGTACGCCGCACCAATCCACTTTAACGCCGTGTACAAATCAGGGTAAAGGGTAAACAAACTGACAAGCCCCACACTTGCACCAACCAACATGATGATCACCCCGACTGCATTGCCCAATACGAACGGTACGGTCGCAGAAAACCCATATCGGCTTGAAATACCTAACAGCGCGACGTTACCAGCTCCCGGCGTTAAAGAAATAGAAACGGCAAACAACAAAAATGCCGCCAACAATTGAGCACTCATGCACTCTCTCCCAAAAAGTAATCAACGAATATGGGAACAGTCTAACGATTTGGGTAGAAAGAAAATTGCTATCTGAGCTACGATAAAAGCAAATTTGAGCAGACTATTTCCAGAATAACCATGAAAAAGAAAGAATCCACCAATTTTGAATTGGATAGTACCGATTTCGCCATTCTTGACCATATTCAGAAAGATGGTCGCATGAGTAACTCTAAGCTTGCCGAGACCGTTAACCTGAGTGAAACGCCCTGCTGGCGACGCTGGAAAAAGATGGAAGAGGAAGGCTACATTGAGGGTTATGCAGCAAAGCTGAACCGCAAAAAGCTCGGTTTCCAAGTCTCTGGTTTTACGCTGGTGACACTAGGCAGTCATGAAGTAGAAAACACCACGCCTTTTGAAGACTTTGTCGCTGAAACCGACTGGATCTTAATGTGTCACTGCATTGCTGGCAGCGCAGATTATATGGTGCAAGTGGTGGCGAGAGATTTAGACGAATACTTTGACCGCATCAGTGCGATTCGCCGCGTGAAAGGCATCAGCGCCATTCAATCCAACGTATCCGTAAAGGAAATTAAGAGTACTTTCCAGTTGCCGTTAGAGTAGTGTGATGGACGAGATTGATGCTGTAGACAAGGCTGCACTCACTATCCCCGTCGACCATTCACGCGAAACTGCTGTGGGGTGACATCAAAATAGGCTTTAAACGCTTTGATGTAAGAAGAGTCATTTTGATACCCCACTTGATCGGCAATGCTTTGGATCGAGAGCTCTTCATCTAGCAAAGAGAGCGAATAAATCAGCCGAATTTGTTGCCGCCAAAGTTGAAATGAGGTGTTGAACTCTTTGGAGAACAGGCGCGACAATGTTCGCTCAGATGCGCCTACTGTCTCTCCCCACTGTTTGAGTGACCAATCTAATGCTGGCGTGTCGGTCAGCGCTTCAAATATCAGCTTTAAGCGCCTGTCTTCTGGCAGCAGTAACTGAAAGGTCTGCACGTTATCTTTCATGATTTGATCATGCAACACGCCAAGCAATCGTGATACTTCCTCATCACTCACGAGCCCTTCGCACTGGCGGCGTATTTCCTGTAACAACTCGTTTAAGAACGGCGTGAGAGTGATGGTTCTAACTTGATGCTCGTACTCAGTACCAAACTTAGGGTTTAGATAGATACCGACAAATGTCGTATGGCTTAGCGCGATGGATTCATGTTGAATACCCGCAGGTACAAACAGCGCAGAGGTATGAGGCACAAGGTGTTGGTAGTGCTCGGTTTTGGTTTGCAATAGCCCTTTGATCGGGAAAATGACTTGATGCCACGTGTGTTGGTGCAGCGCATCAATGTAACCTTTCGGCATGTCGATGGTCTTAACCAAAGCTGGAGAGTGAGGATTGGCAGCCATCATCTCATTGGAGGTCATGACACCGGAGTGAGAATCGATTTGGCGGGTTGGCATTATTAACTGTCCTTACATCCCTACTCTGACACGAGTTCACTAGGCTATCATGCTCGGCAAAGTGAATGAAGCCGTGAGGTGCGACGTATGCGATATCAAGTTGAAATATCCAAAGAAAACCAACTCTTATTCAAAGTCGATATTGATAACATCAACCAAGACAAGTGCGAAGCATCGCTTGAAACCGTGTTAACCAAGTTTCCTAAAGCGGAAGGTTATCAACGTCATGTGTTGGTTTCAGATAGCGAAACGCGTTACTTAAAAAGCACAGAAAAGCGCATTGAAGTACTGGCAGCGATTCCGGTATTCAAATCATTGGGTGAGCGATAACGTGATTTTGTCTCACGCCGTTTGGCAAATCAGTTTTAGCGATAAGGAAAGAATATGAAGAAGTTAGGCGTAGTTAACAGCGTATTAGCAGGTAAAACCGTTGCCTTTGCACATGGTGCGAAAAGTGCGATTAACAAACAGGTTCTACCTCAGCGTCAGCACGCAACAGAACTGGGTTTTACCAATGACGAACAAGGCGATCCGCGCTTTCATGGTGGGATTCAAAAAGCCCTTCATATTTACCCAAGCGAGCACTATCCGATTTGGCAACAAGAGTTGGGCGACAAAGCGATTTTCCAATCAGCTGGCGCGTTCGGTGAGAACTTAAGCTCAAGCGGCGTAACAGAAGCGTCCATTTGCCTGAAAGATAAGATCCGCATCGGCTCAACCTTGTTAGAAGTATCCCAAGGGCGCATGCCCTGCTGGAAACTCAACGTCCGCTTCGAGCAAAACGACATGGCGAGAAGGCTGCAAGACACGCTTCGAACAGGCTGGTACTTCCGAGTGTTGCAAGAAGGCGATATCGGCGCAGGTGACGAAATTATTCTATGGGAAAGACCTTACCCAGACTGGTCATTGGCTCGCATCATGGGCGCAGTATTTACTGGTTGCCTAGATAAAACAGAGCTAAGCCAACTAGCGGAACTTCCATTGGTTGAATCTTGGGGCAAGCTTGTTGAACGCCGCTTAGAAACCGGTGAAGTCGAAGATTGGGAAATGCGTTTGGTTGGTCCGACTGCGGGTTAATTCCCGTTTTGACTCCCCGAGAGAACAAAGCGTATCCCTTCCGATATCCGCCCCACAACCAATTCAGTGGGGCTTTTGCTTTTTAGCCGTTCAAAACAGCAAATCTGTATTTAAGCTGGAACTTAGCAATTAACAAAGGTTAATGAATCACGCACAAATACTCTTTATGTTGTACCCAAAATAATACAAGGGGAAGCATGATGCTCGAATGGAGAATTAAGAAATTCGCAGATCTGTCTGTTCAAGAGCTTTACGATTTTTTGCAGCAAAGAGTCAATATTTTCATCGTAGACATGAACACGCCATACAGCGATTTGGATGGTAAGGATAACCATCCCGACACCTACCATGTGATGGGATATGATAACGAACGTCTGGTGGCTTATAGTCGTATTATGCCTCCGAAACTCGGATACCCCGTTGACGTTTTACCCTTGCTGAACTCTGATGCCAATGACGTGTGTATCGGTCGCGTTATCGTCGCAGAAGATTACAGAGGGAAAAACATCGGCAACCAATTGATGCAAGTGAGCTTCGATGCCACAAGGAAGATCTACCCGAACGACAGCATTTTTATATCCGCACAAGCGCACTTGAAAGGTTACTACGGCAAATTCGGCTTCGATGTTGTCACCGATAGCTACTTGGAAGACGGGTGCACTATGTTGGGTCTTAGATACATTCCGAAAGTTATCTGCTCAGCATAAAACCATTCATCATTCTATACGTTCACTTATAACGCTATTAGGCGTTTTATCTCAAAACCAAAACCGTCATCACTTTGCTCTGTATCGTGTATTGAAACAAAGCAAAGGAGAAAGGCAATGAGCGGACAGTTAGTAAGATTGGTTTTAAGATGGATGCATATATTGTGTGCGCTGTTGGTGGGTGCAGCGCTTTATTCACCGCTGAAGGCAAATGAAATGTTCATGACGTTAACGTTATTTGTACTTGTTCCCGTCGTTGCTATCACAGGCGTTATGATGTGGAAGCAAGGGAAAGTCATGAAGTACCTTCACCGCAAACCCAGTTAAACCATCTCAACGGCGATAGAGATCATCTATACCAATGTCTCAACCATGCCTTCACAGCGGGCATGGTTCTACTTCTTAGCGTTTTTTAAGCGAAACCATACATTTCTTAAAGTCATCATTACACTTCCATACGCTCTGCTGATAGAGGGTTACAATTTTATTTTGTACAGTGTTCAAAACCAAACAACTGGGACAGAACAATGAACAAAACAATTATTGCATTATTAACGTTGACGGCTGCAGGCACGGCAACAGCGGGTGATACTTACATTCGTAACGGTAACATCTACAACAACGAAGGTGGCTGGATGGTCGAAGCTGGCGTAGTACAAGCGAGCGATCTTTTCAAAGACCAAAAACACAACACTGCACCAGTTCTAAACGGTGGCTACCATGGTGAAGACTTCAACGCTGATTTAGGCGGTATTAACTACCGTTTCCTAGGTGACAACGATGAACTACTTAACATGAGTGCTTACGTGGTAGGTAGCGGTGTACCTCGTGATAGCGATGTAGCGAAAAGCCTAAAAGGTACGAAACGACGTGATATCGCGATCGATCTAGGTTTGAACGCAGACTTCAGACTTGATCCAAACAACGTGATCTCAACTTACCTACAACATGATGTATCAGGTGCTTACAAAGGCTTCCAAGGTGGTGCTACTTACTTCCATATCATGAATATCGGTAATGTTGATTTCGTACCATTTGCGAGCGTGTCTTACCAAAGCAAAGATTACGTTGATTACTACTTCGGTGTAACAGACAAAGAAGCACGTGCAAACCGCAAAGCATACAAAGGCGATGCAACCGTAAACTACGGTTTAGGTTACAAACTGGTAGTGCCAATCACTGAGCACTGGCAAATCAGCCAAGTATCACAATACACTCGTCTAGGTAGTGGCATCAGCGATTCTTCTATCGTAGACAGTGCAAACCAATGGGCAGTAGGCGCGACAGTTTCTTACAACTTCTAAGCACTACCCTTATTTAGACACACACTCCATTTAATTAAAAAGCCATCATTACGATGGCTTTTTTTTATTTGGTTTTGCTCATTTAGCTTTAGGCGCTTGACGTTTCGGCTTACCTTGAAACTGCTTAATGCTCTTTTTGGCATTGGTTCGGCGATTGGCTTTTTTATCACGTGGGGCGCGCTTGCTTTCGCCTGTTGATGGCTTATCCGTTACAGGGAAACCTTCAAGGTCTTGCGTTGGCAATTCACGTTGCGTCAAGTTACGGATCGCTGTAAGCGCTTCACTTTCTCCATGGCAGACCAGCGACATTGCAACACCTTGCTCGCCCGCACGGGCTGTGCGCCCAACTCGGTGAACGTAAGTCTCAGCGTGCATTGGCAACTCAAAGTTAATCACTACTGGTAGTTGCTCGATGTGAATACCGCGAGCTAATAGATCGGTAGCGATCAACACCTGTGTTTGCCCGGACTTAAACTGCGCCAGCGCTTCTTCTCGCTCTGCTTGGCTCTTATTACCGTGCAGCGCATTGGTTGTAATTCCAGCTTTGTTCAATTTCTTCGCCAAACCATCAGCGTTCTCTTTCGCGCCAATAAATACCAATACCTGCGCCCATGAATTTTGCTTGATCAGTTCAACCAACGCTTTGGTTTTGCTGCCTTTGTTGACGAGATACAGCGTTTCGGCAATATCTCGATTGGTGCTGTTTTCTTGATGCGCTGCTACCTGTTTTGGTGCGTGCATGAGTTGCTTGGCTTTGCCCTTCAACTCATCAGAAAACGTTGCTGAGAACATCGCGGTTTGACGCTGGTTTGAAATCTGTCCTGCAATATTTTGCACGTCTGGCCAAAAGCCCATATCCAGCAAACGATCCGCTTCATCCAACACTAGATAATGGATATTACTCAGGACCAAACCGTTGTTGACCAGATCAACTAAACGACCGGTTGTCGCCACAAGAATGTGGGGATTTGACGCAAGTGCTTGTAGTTGCTGCTCTTTATCAACACCACCACACAAACACACTGCGTTGAGACCAATAGATTGACCAACTTGGTTAATCGCCTCGCTCACTTGTATCGCCAGTTCACGTGTAGGTACTAGAATCAGCGCTTTTTGCTCTGGATTTACACTTAGCTTTTCCAACAAAGGCAAACCATACGCAAGGGTTTTACCACTGCCTGTATTTGCCAATGCCAACACATCTTTACCACTGAGTAGCTCAGGAATAGCCAAAGCCTGAATATCAGTTGGCTTCTTAAAGTCTTTTGGCAGTGCGTGAATCAGCTCAGAACTCAAAGAGAGAGTAGAAAATGGCATTAGCTTAACCTTGTGCTTTTGATTGAAGAGGCAGTAAAAGATGCGGTAAATCGCAGGCGCGGACTTTACCACAATCTAAGAGACGAACAATCCAATTTTAGAAGAGGAAGTCTGCGAACGTTGTTGGTTTTTAATGCCTCAAACCAAAACAGTGATTAGATTGCCGCTTGGTAGGTACCACGAATAGGGTAATCATTTTCTGGGTTACGGATAAACGCCAACCCTGAGAGCAAGACTTCTAGGTCAGGTCGAGCGAATGGACCGTTGGAAATATCGACTAACTGAACTTGTCCTTTACTGTTCACCACAAACAAACCTGGCTCTGCAAAGAGATGGTCTGTCTCTTTTTCTGAGCGAGGCTCCGAGATATACAAACCTAGCGTTTGCATCTGCTCTACTGTCAGACCATAAGCCACTGGGAACGTGACGGTCAGTTGCTCCTTATGCTGCTCTAGCTGTGCTTGGCTATCTGCGGACACCGCTACGATATCCATCCCGAGTTGTAAGAATCGCGCTTTTAGTGTCTCTAGTTGGTTGAGATAGCGAGTACACAAAGGGCAATGTTTGCCACGATAAACCACCACTAAACGCCAATCGACATTCTCTGAAGGCTTACCTAGCACGATTGTATCGCCATTTAACGTTGGTAGAGTGATAGAGGGAAACAAATCACCTGCGGTAAATTTCGTCGTTGTCATTATTCAGTCCTATTTACTTCACATTGTTCACGGTAAAGCGGGCGCGACACAGGTTGGAGTGGAGGGCATTTCTGCCCTCACATGTCGCGCCCTAATCAAGAGACCGGAGTTATCATCGAATGTATTCGTTACATTTGTCAGAATTAATACGTTCAATAACCACAACTTTTAAAAAATGTGAACGCAGAACCAAAACTCTGCGCTTTTACATTGTAAATCGAGCGGATATTTTAGCTTTATGCCACTTCAGAACTATACATTTGAGCCATGTGAAGGCACTGCGGTTCTGGTGAGAAATCAACGATACCTCCTCGCCCGGCTTCAACATTGCAGTACTCAACTAACAAGGCTTTGAGCTTAACTCGACCGCGCTGAATTCGGCTTTTCGTCGCAGAAAGCGAAAGCCCCAACTTATCCGCTACCGTTTGTTGAGGCAAACCATCGAGTTCAGACAAAATCATGGCTTGGCGATATTTCTCTGGTAGGCACTCAAACATTGGGCGCAAACAATGCCCCATGGTTTGTAGATTCTCCAGCTCTATCGGCATTTCCTCTTCAATCTGATTGTCTATCAGCTCTTCATAACTTTGCTGCGTACGATAGTGATCCATGATCGCGTTGTGCGTGATGCGATATAACCAACTTTTAATTTTGCTTCGCGCTTCTAACTGGTCGATCTTTTGACTCGCCTTGATGTACACCTCTTGCAAAATGTCATCGGCTAAATCTGGATCACTGGTCTGTTTGACAATGTAGTTTTTGAGCTGCTCTTTGTGCGTCAACCACTCTGCTAACATACGACGGTCTCTATACATAAAAAGATAATTCGATATCAATCGAAATATAAACCGTATGGCAAGTATGACATAGACCGCTAAGACTCAGACTCAACCGCGCCATCTGCTAGCGCTTTGATACCTTTAGTGATGGTTTGTGTCATCGTTTTATTCTCCTACCACTTCACTTATTTACGTTTATCGACAGCGGCTTTAAGCAACTCAAACGAGGTTTGAATTTGCTCTAAAGAACAAGCGAAGTTCATGCGGTAGTAGTTTTCATTGGGTTCACTAAACCAAGTACCTGGCGTTAGCGCCATTTTGGCTTCTTCTGTCAGCAAGGTTTTTAACTGAGAAGATTCCAATTCTAAACCAGAAAAATCCAACCAAATTTGATTGGTTCCTTGTGGCAGGAATGCTTTCACCTGTGGCAAGTTGTGTTCAATAAACTCAATAATCCAGTTACGATTGTTTTGCGTGTAGGCATAAAAACCTTCAAACCACTCTTTACCTTGTTGGTAAGCCGCAATCGTCGCGTAAGTGGTAAACGCATTGCCATGATCGATAGACAGTGAAGCTGACGTCGCTTTGATTTTCTCGAAAAGTGCTTGGTTATCGCTGTAAATATAACCGTTAGAGATGCTGTTCAAACCAAAATTTTTCGCCGGCGAGCCAATGATCGTCAGGCTGTTTTCATAACCTAATGAAGTCATACTGGTAAAGGTGGAACCTTCAAACACAATGTCGGCATGCACTTCATCGCTGATGATCATCACCTTGTATTTCTCAGCTAACGCCACCATGCGCTCTAGTTCTGCTTTCGTCCAAACACGCCCCACTGGGTTATGAGGGTTGCACAGCAAAATCATTTGCACTTCACCACTTTTCAACTGATTTTCAAGTAGCTCAAAGTCCATCACGTAGTAGTCGTTTTCAATTTTCATTGTGTTGCCCACAACAGTACGACCCGCAGATTCAATTAAACGTCGGAATTGATGATAAACCGGTGTCTGGATCAGAACGCCCTCACCTTCTTTGGTGAACTCGCGAATCAGTAGCGCAATCGCACTCAGTACGCCCGGCACTTGAACAAAGTTATCAGTGCTAAGCTCAAGACCATGCAAATCCTTATTCCAATCAGCAATGGACTGAAAGACCGTCTTGCTATCAAACTCGTATGAGAAGGTTTCACGGCTGACAAGTTGCTGCATCGCTTGCAAAATAGGTGATGCAATAGGAAAGTCCATATCCGCAATCCAATACGGTACGACTTGGTCTGTTCCGTACACTTGGTTGAGCATTTGGCTATCGTGCTTGATGAATTTATCTTTAATGTCTGAACGCGTTGGTTGCGGCTTGAACATGGAATTCTCCGGTCAAAATAGTTGTGTCTAATAAGACGACATCGCAAAGAAAAAGACGCAGATTATTTGCAACTCTTCATTATAAAAGTGACTTTCGATCACTTTTTACGCTAAGAATCATAGTGTTAAAGAGCAAAAATTCACAATAAATAACTGTGGTTAATCAAAATCCCATGAGAAGCCAACACTAACATCGCCATCGTCATTCGACTGCATGCGGGTTTTAATGTTGCTGTTTGGAAAATGCGTGATGTAGCACTCGACGTTTTTCTTTTTGTTCGCATCGGCAAGAGATGTGAATTGCTCTTCTGTCCCTCGCGTACATTTATCATCGGTAAACGCGTCATGTTTTGGCGTTGTATCCAGCGCATATGGAGAACTCTCCCATGTATTGCTCTCTTCGAGATTGTAGTCTTTGGCCAAATCATCCAAAAAAATACCCTCAGCTAAGCTAGGAGCAGATACCGTTAGCAACGTCGTTGTAAAAAAAATCGCCTTATTCATTCCCCATACCTTTATTCATCAATTTTATAAATCCACTTGGCAACATTAAATACTTGCATTAAGAAAAGCAATAAAAAATTATCGTAAAACGATAAGTTTTTATTGCGATATTATTTTTAACTGATTAGGATGAGCGAAAATTAAATCTGATATGAGGTTTGTCATGTCTCAACATTCCATAAGCAACTTTAGTCGTAAGCTACTTATCCTATTTTGGTTTTCTATGATCTTCACGGTTGTGCTCAATACCGTCTTTTGGTTTGGGGCAACTATGTTTGATGCGGAGTGGTTTCACGCCACCTTTCCTATTGAAGTGGCGCTCCCTCTTTCCGTTACGCGTTCTATAATTGGCTACTTCCCAAGCATGATCTCAACACTACTGACAGTGGCCTTACTGTGGCAGCTCATCGTCCTTTTCCGTTTGTATGAGAAAGGGCAGATTTTTGAACGCCAAAATACGGAGTGTTTCAAGAAACTCAGCTACTTACTGATCGCAACACCGTTTATTGAAGTCACGATGGACGTGCTTCTTAGCTTGGCTTTGTCGTACAATGACGGGAATTGGAATGTGTCAGCGGAAGTAGACGACAGCGACATTACTATGATGGTCATCGGTTTTATTGTCCGAGTCATCGCTGTAGTGATGGATAGAGCAGTCGAGCTACAAGAAGAAAGTGAGCTGACAATTTAAGTGAATGGTATATGGCGATTGTAATCAACTTGGATGTAATGCTGGCAAAACGGAAGATGCGCTCTAATGAACTAGCGAAGCTCATTGGTATTACTGAACAAAACTTATCGGTACTCAAAAATGGTCGTGCTAAGGCGGTTAAGTTAGCCACTTTGGAAGCCATATGTACGCATTTAAATTGCCAACCAGGTGATATTTTAGAGTTTGTGCCGGATGACGACGATTAACACCCTTCATCCCTAATCAGCTTAAATAAAAACCGAAGCATTACGCTTCGGTTTTTTGCTTTTATTAATATGGTTTGATGACACTCTCTGGTGTGCTTAATAAATTCAATTACTTAGTGTAGAAAGCGCGTTTTAGTGCCATCTCTAGACCACGCACTTCCGCAAGACCTTTCAAGCGACCGATGGCTGAGTAGCCTGGGTTGGTCTTCTTCTTCAAATCATCCAGCATTTGGTGACCATGGTCAGGACGCATAGGAATTAAACGGTGATCGCCCACTTCTGCGCGGCGTTGTTCTTCATCCAAAATTGCCATCACCACATTGTACATATCCACATCGCCATCAAGGTGCGCCGCTTCGTGGAATGTCATCGGGTTGCTTTCTTCACGTTTGGTTGAACGCAAGTGAGTGAAGTAAACACGGTCACCGTGCTTTTTAATCATTTTCACTAGGTCGTTGTCACCACGAACACCGTAAGAGCCGGTACACATGGTTAAACCATTCATTTTGCTTGGTACTTTTTCAGTCAACCAATCAATATCTTCGATGGTTGACACAATGCGTGGCAGGCCAAGAATTGGGCGCGGTGGATCGTCTGGGTGTACCGCCAACTTCAAACCATGCGCTTCACACACTGGCATGAGTTCTGCCAAGAAGTGCGCCATGTGCTCACGGAGTTTGTCTTTGCTGATGCCCGAGTAACGGTCCAATTGTGCTTGGAACTCTTCTAGTGTGTAACCTTCTTCTGCGCCCGGCAAACCAGCAATGATGTTGCTTGTCAGTTGTTGAATTTGATCCGCCGTCATGTTGTTGAAGTATTCAAGGGCTTGCGCTTGCTCAGCTTCGGTATAATCCGCTTCTGCGCCCGGACGCTTAAGAATATGCAGTTCAAATGCCGCAAATGCGATTTGGTCAAAGCGTAGCGCTTTAGAGCCATCCGGCATTTCAAATTCAAGGTCAGTACGTGTCCAGTCGAGTACTGGCATAAAGTTGTAGCAGACCGTATCTACGCCGCACTCAGCAAGATTACGCAGCGTTTGTTTGTAGTTGTCGATCCATTGTTGGAAGTTGCCCGTCTGAGTTTTGATTTCTTCGTGAACAGGAACACTTTCAACCACCGACCACGTTAAGCCTTTCTCTTCGATGATGGCTTTACGTTTTAAAATCTCTTCTTTAGACCACACTTCACCATTTGGAATGTGATGCAAGGCATTCACAATGCCTGTTGCGCCTGCTTGACGAATATCGTCTAGCGACACAGGGTCATTCGGACCGTACCAACGCCAAGTTTGTTCCATGACACTCACCTTTTTTAAGACGCACTCAGCCCGCTCGAATTTATCAAGCTAAGTGCACAACGACTTCTTAATATGCAGCCACGATAATGCAGCTGCGCTGACTAGAGCCGACCGAAGCCGGCAATGTGGTTAACCGTTTTCAGCGCCCTGCAGAACAACAGGATTGGAACTGAATAAGTAACCATCAAAATTCGGGTCATCGATGTCAGACAGCTCCAACAGGCGCTGTTTAACGTTTTCAAGGTGTTGCCACATGGCATTTTTTGCAGCGATTGGATCTTTACGCTGCAATGCGGCAAGGATTTTGGCGTGATCGTCTAACCACTCTTCACGGTAGTCTTGACCAGCAATGTGAGAATGAAGTTTATTCCACATTGGGCTGCTCTCACGTCGCTCCCAAGATTGCTTCAGCATGTCCACCAGCACAGAGTTTTGAGTTGCCTCTGCAATGCACATATGAAACTTCTCATCACCGTTACAATCTGCGGTGCCGCTGGCGAGTTCTTCTCGTTCTAACTCAAGGGCTGCACGCATTTTCACGATGTCGCCTGGCGTTACTTGCATCGCTGCAAATTCCGCAATGTTACTTTCAAGCAACTGGCGAGCTTGGAGCATTTCAAACGGACCGGCATCATCGCTGATCACGTTCTCACGGGAGTTCGGTTGAGATGGAATATTGATAACATACACCCCAGAACCTTTCTTCACTTCGACAAGGTTTTCCAGCTCCAGCATGATGATCGCTTCACGCACTACTGTGCGGCTAACGTCGAGACGTTCTGCGATATCGCGCTCAGGCGGCAGCCTATCTCCGACCACGTAACGGCCATTGATAAGTTCTTGTCTAAGGACTAAACCGATCTCTTGATACGGTCTTTTCGGTTCAAAAGGCATCATGATGATATTATCACTATATTCCATCTAACTTCTCACGCCATCATAACGACCAATAACAATTGGTCAACCTCTATGTACCAGAATGTGGTAACACCTTGTTTTCGATTGTTTATTACTAATTACTTTGTGAATTACTTAACTGCTTTGATCTTCTCAACCAGTTCATTTAATTCAGGATTTGTCTTTTCTAAGTCCGCGTACATTGGTTGAACCGCTTCAACGAATGCCGCTTTATTTGGTTCAACAAAAGTTACGCCCATCTTTTCAGCTTTTGTACGCTCTTTTGCTTCTGACTCAGCCCACAATTTCTTCATGTATTCAGAAGAGTCTGCTGCTGCTTTCATCAGTGCTTTTTGCTGCTCAGGAGTTAGCTTGTCGTACGTTTTAGTCGAAATAACCAATACGTCTGGCACCATGGTGTGCTCGTCTAGGCTGAAGTATTTCGATACCTCACTGTGACGGCTCAAGCTAAATGATGGGATGTTGTTTTCCGCTGCATCCACCACGCCTTGTTGTAATGCAGTGTATAGCTCACCGTATGCCAATGGTGTTGGGTTACCACCTAACGCTTTTACCATCGCAATCGCAGATGGGCTCGGCTGTACACGCACTTTCAGACCTTTTAGATCTTCAGGCGTATTGATTGGCTTGTTGGTGTAAAAGCTACGAGCACCAGCATCGTAGTAAGTCACACCAATAAAGCCGCTGTCTGCTGAAGAATTCAGGATTTCACGACCTACTTCACCGTCGGTCACTTTGTAGTAGTGGTCTTTATCGCGGAACAAGTAAGGCATGTTGAATGCCGCATAAGCTGGGGAGAAAGCTTCCAATTCTGCCGCGTTACTCTTCACCATATCCAGAGCACCGTTTTGCATTAGCTCCATCGATTCACGCTGAGTGCCTAGCTGCGCATCAGGGTAGATACGGATACGAACTTCACCGTCTGTCATTTCACGAACTTCTTTTGCCATAAAGTCCATTGCTTTATGTACTGCATGGTCACGAGGGTGGTTGTGACTTAGCTTCAAAGTGGTCGCAGCATAAGCAGAAGCAGTGGCGCCGAAGGTCATTGCAGCACCTACTACAGCGCTTAAAAGAGTCTTACGCGTCATCATTGTTCTATTCTCCTTGGATTGGTTGTCCAATATGTAGGGTAGTTTTAATTTTTCACGGTATTTCTTGTTTCGAGGTCATTATTGGCGATCGAAAAACCTATCGTCAAAACAAAAAAGCAAATTGATTGACCAAAATCACAATAAGAACCCTTAAATTGGTCAACCAATTCATTTGTGAACCTGCTCACGTGACAACCAAATCGGCTAACTTATAATCCGACCAGAAAGATTAGCGTATGTTACTGCCCTACACAGAAACACATTCTTACATTGGTAAACCAATTGTTATGAGATACGCGTATTTACTGAAAGGAAACTAAAATGAATAAATTGGTCAAATACATAAATAGAGGGTTGGCCGCCTTTACCATCTCTCTGTCGACCTTCCTCGTTTTTTGCGTGGTCTGGCAAGTGCTATCTCGTTACGTTATTGGTAGACCAAGTACCGTGACCGATGAACTTGCTCGTTATCTCTTTATGTGGGTAGCCCTTATTGGTGCCGCATACACTACTGGTCTGAAACGTCACCTTGCTATCGACTTGCTGACAATGAAGCTGCAAGGCAAACGCAAACTCATCAATGAAATCGTCATCCAAATTGCCATTGCCCTGTTCTCTTACGTGGTATTGGTTCACGGCGGTACTCAACTGGCGATGAAAACACTGGCTACGGGTCAGTTAACGCCAGCACTAGGCTTGGAAATGGGCTACATCTACTTCTGCCTTCCAATTAGTGGCGCACTGATGATCTTCTACTCGGCGGTATTTGCTTTTGACCGCATCAAACAATTGACGTCTGGTGAAGCCCTACTCACCGACACCCAACTTGATCAATAGAGGGTTCCACAATGGAATGGCAATTAATTCTTACCCTATTCGGTAGCTTCGCAGTCCTGCTTGCGATTGGTGTACCGGTCTCTTTTGCTATCGGCTTGTCGTCGTTAGCGACCATTTTAATGAGCTTACCATTAGAGCCTGCTATCGCCGTTGTGGCGCAGCGTATGGCGGCAGGTCTCGATAACTTCGCCCTATTGGCAATCCCGTTCTTTATCTTGGCGGGCAACATCATGAACCAAGGCGGTATCGCACTTCGCCTGATTAACTTTGCTAAAGTTTTAGGTGGCCGTCTTCCTGGTTCTCTAGCACACGTAAACGTGATGGCGAACATGATGTTTGGCTCTATTTCTGGCTCAGCGGTTGCGTCTGCTGCAGCGGTTGGCGGTACTATGTCTCCACTGCAAAAGAAAGACGGTTACGATGAAAACTTCTCTGCCGCAGTAAACATTACGTCTTGTCCTTCTGGTTTGTTGATCCCACCAAGTAACACACTGATCGTGTTCTCATTAGTGTCTGGTGGTACGTCTATCGCAGCATTGTTCCTAGCGGGTTACATTCCTGGCATCTTGATGGGTCTGAGCATCATGGTAGTGGCAGGCATTATTGCGAAACGTCGTGGTTACCCAATCGCAGCACGCCCTTCTCTTGCAATGGTTTGGGATACGTTCTTAAAAGCAGCCCCATCTCTGGCACTGATTGTGATCATCATGGGTGGCATTATCGGCGGTATCTTCACCGCAACAGAAGCCTCAGCTATCGCGGTGGTGTACACCTTCGCTCTTGCAGTACTGATTTACCGTGAAGTGAAATGGCGAGACCTTCCTAAGATCATCCTAGAATCTGCAGTCACCACCTCTATCGTATTGCTGTTGGTTGGCGCATCTATGGGTATGTCTTGGGCAATGGCAAACGCTGATATTCCTTACATGATCGCGGACGCTCTACTGGCTATTTCAGATAACCCACTGATGATTCTGCTGATCATCAACATCATTCTGCTGATTGTTGGTATCTTCATGGATATGACACCAGCGGTACTGATCTTTACGCCAATTTTCCTACCAATCGCGCTGGATATGGGCATCGACCCAGTGCACTTCGGCATCATGATGACGTTCAACTTGGCTATCGGTATCTGTACCCCACCAGTAGGTAGCGCGTTGTTCATCGGTTGTTCTGTGGCGAACGTTGCCATCGACAAAGTGATTAAGCCTCTACTTCCATTTTACGTTGCACTGATTGCGGCACTAATGGCAGTGACCTTTATTCCTGAACTAAGCCTGTTCTTGCCTAACCTTGTTCTTGGCTACTAAGCGCTTAGTGACAAGCTCTAGAGTTACGATCTCTAGATTCGAATGATTAAAATAAACCATCCCGCAGGTTCGCCTGCGGGAAAAGGGATACCAAAATGAAGACTATTTCGAATTCCACTCTGAATGACCACGTTCTGCTTCCGGACTACGACCGCTCAACGCTTAAAAGCCGTATTGTTCACCTTGGTTTTGGTGCATTCCACCGAGCGCACCAAGCTCTATTCACCAATGAAATGCTAAGCAAAACAGGCTCGGATTGGGGCATTTGCGAAATCAACCTATTTGGTGGTGAAGAGTTAATTCAATCGCTGCGCGCACAAGACCACCTCTATACAGTGGCAGAAAAAGGCGCAGAATCGACAGAGGTAAAAGTGATTGGATCAGTGACCGAATCACTCCACCCAAGCCTCGACAGCATTCAAGCGGTGTTAGAAAAAATGACAGAGCCACAAGTGGCGATCGTTTCAATGACGATTACCGAGAAAGGCTACTGCGCTGACCCAGCGACGGGCACGCTTGATAAAAACAATCCGCTAGTCATTGCTGACCTTGCCAACCCAACTGAGCCAAAATCAGCATTGGGTTACATCGTGCAAGCACTGAAGATGCGCCGTGAACGCGGTCTGACGCCATTTACCGTGATGTCTTGCGATAACGTGCAAGAGAACGGTCACGTAGCAAAAGCAGCGGTACTTGAGTTCGCTCAACTGCTCGACCCAGAATTGTGTGACTGGATTGAAACCAACGTTACCTTCCCTTGCACCATGGTTGACCGCATTGTGCCAGCAGCAACCGAAGAGACACTGACTGAAATCGCTGAGCTACTTGGCTGTGAAGACCCGTGTGGCATCGCTTGTGAACCTTTCCGCCAATGGGTTATCGAGGATAACTTCGTGGCTGGTCGTCCTGATTGGAACGTGGCTGGCGCAGAATTTGTTGCCGACGTTGTGCCTTACGAAGAAATGAAGCTGCGCATGCTAAATGGTAGCCACTCGTTCCTAGCCTACCTAGGCTACCTTGGCGGTTACGCGCACATCTCTGACACCATGACAGATGAAGGCTACCGTAAAGCGGCATTCGACATGATGATGCAAGCGCAAGCTCCTTCGCTGACCATGCCAGAAGGCACCGATTTAGAAGGCTACGCCAAGCTGCTTATCGAGCGCTTCACTAACCCGAGCTTGAAACACAAAACATGGCAAATCGCGATGGATGGCAGCCAGAAGATCCCACAACGCATGGGCGGCAGCTTACGATTCCATCTTGCTCAAGGCTCTAACTACTCTTGGTTGGCAACAGCAATTGCAGGTTGGATGCGCTACGTATCCGGCGTGGACGAGCAAGGCAACGACATTGATGTTCGCGATCCAATGGCAGAGACACTACGTCAGATTTGCGACCAACACGGCTTGAACGTTTCTGTTGTGCCTGCGTTGCTCGCTGTTGAAGCCATCTTCCCTGCAGAGCTTGGTGAAAACCCACAAGTGATTGATGCGGTGAGCAGTGCTTACCAATCTCTAATCGATAACGGTGCTCGTGCCACTGTCGCTGCGTTGTAATAGGAGTTAACGATGAAGAATTTCTTGTGTGAAGACTTTTTACTCTCAAACGAAACTGCTCGTCGCTTGTACCATGAGCATGCGTTCCACCAGCCAATTTATGATTACCACTGCCACCTAAACCCAGCGGAAGTGGCGCAAAATCGTCAGTTCGATAACTTGGGTCAAATCTGGCTTGAAGGCGATCACTACAAATGGCGTGGCATGCGCTCGGCAGGCATTGAAGAGCGTTTGATTACGGGTGATGCGAGCGATTACGACAAATACATGGCGTGGGCGAAGACGGTTCCTCAAACCTTGGGCAACCCGCTTTACCACTGGACGCACCTAGAACTGCGTCGCCCATTCGGCATTACCAATACGCTGTTTAGCCCAGACACAGCAGACCAAATTTGGCATCAATGTAATGAGCTGCTTGCGACACCTGAGTTCACAGCTCGCGGCATCATGCAGCAAATGAACGTCGTAATGGCGGGCACGACCGATGACCCTATCGATTCACTAGAACACCACAAAGCGATCGCAGAAGACGACACCTTTAACGTTAAAGTACTGCCAAGTTGGCGTCCGGATAAAGCGTTCAAGATTGAATTGGACGTGTTTGCGGATTACATGCACAAACTGGGCGAAGTAGCAGACATTGAAATTCGCCGCTTTGATGATTTATTGAGTGCGCTTGATAAACGTTTGGCACACTTCGATGCACATGGCTGTCGTGCGGCAGACCACGGCATTGAGATCGTCCGTTACGCGCCGATCCCAAGCGAGGCTGATTTAGATGCGTTGCTGGCTCGTCGTTTGAATGGCGAAGTATTGTCAGAGCTTGAATGTGCGCAGTTCTCTACCGCAGTTCAAGTTTGGCTCGGCAAACGCTACGCGCAATTGGGCTGGGTCATGCAGCTTCATATTGGCGCGCAGCGCAACAACAGCACACGCATGTTCCAACTGTTAGGTGCCGACGCTGGATTTGACTCGATTGGCGATCGCCCATTTGCTTTTGAACTGGCACATCTACTGGATGAAATGGACCAAACCAACGAACTGCCTCGTACCATTCTTTACTGTTTGAACCCTCGTGATAACGAAATGATGGCGACCATGATTGGTAACTTCCAAGGTGGCGGCATCGCGGGCAAAGTGCAGTTTGGGTCAGGTTGGTGGTTCAACGACCAGAAAGACGGCATGCAACGCCAAATGGAACAGCTTTCTCAACTTGGTTTACTCAGCCAATTCGTCGGTATGCTAACGGACTCGCGCAGCTTCTTGTCTTACACTCGTCACGAATACTTCCGCCGCATCTTGTGTGACATGGTCGGTCGTTGGGCAGAGAACGGCGAAGTTCCAAATGACCTATCGTTGCTTGGTCCTATGGTCGAAGACATCTGTTTTGGTAACGCAAAACGCTACTTTGAAGAGAGGGCGTAACCAATGAAGCACATCGCCATTATTGGTGAATGTATGATTGAGCTGAATGGCAAACCGTTCGGCTCAATGCATCAAACATTTGGTGGGGATACGCTCAACGCTGCGGTTTATTTGAGCCGCGGCTGCGAAGCCAATAGCAAACCTGATGAAGTTAAAATCTCTTACGTTACGGCGCTTGGCAATGATCCGATCAGTACAGGCATGCTGACTCGCTGGGAAGACGAAGGTATCTCAACAGATTTAGTGCTGCGCGATGAGATTCGCACGCCGGGTTTGTATTTGATTCAGCTTGATGACCAAGGCGAGCGTACGTTTCTATATTGGCGCAATCAATCAGCAGCACGTTACTTACTTCAACATCCTAACTTTGGCCTGGTTAAGCAAGCATTAACTCAAGTGGATGCGGTGTTTCTCAGCGGTATCTCTTTAGCCATCTTGCCAGAAGAAGACCGAATTTCACTGCTCAACTTATTGGTCGAACTTAAAGCCCAAGGTGTTGAAATCGCGTTTGATAGTAACTTCCGCTCAGCACTATGGCCTCAAGACAATAATCAAACCGTCAAAAACGTTTACCAAGCCATGTATCAACTGACGGACGTTGCCTTGGTGACTTTTGATGATGAGCAATTGATCTGGGGTGACGAAACACCAGAGCAAACCATTGAACGCCTTACCTCTCTTGGCGTGGGCAAATGCATCGTCAAGCTCGGCGCAGATGGCTGCTTAGTTCAAGACTCAACAAATCAGGGTTCGAGCGCGGCTTTGGCTCCACAAGCCGTGCCAACCCAACCTGTCGCTCAAGTGGTGGACACCACATCGGCGGGCGACTCATTCAATGGTGGCTTTTTATCAGCATACCTTGCTGGCGCCGATCTCGCGACCTCATGTCAAAGAGGTAACGCACTGGCAGGTGCTGTGATTCAACATCGCGGTGCCATCATTCCCAAAGCATTCACACAACCGGCGCTTGGCGTCGTTTAAGGAACACTCATGTCTAGTATTAAAGAACAATTGAAAGCTCTGAAAGTCATCCCTGTTATCGCCATAGATAAAGCAGAAGACATTATCCCACTGGGTAAAGTACTGGTAGAAAACGGACTACCAGCGGCTGAAATCACCTTCCGTTCAGCAGCGGCTGCAGAAGCGATTCGCCTACTGCGTGAAACCCAGCCAGACATGCTGATTGGTGCAGGTACGGTGCTGAACCGCGAGCAAGCAATTGCAGCAAAAGAAGCAGGCGCAACCTTTATCGTATCGCCTGGCTTTAACCCAAATACCGTTAAGGCGTGCCAAGAAATCGGGATTGATATCGTACCGGGTGTGAACAACCCAAGCACAGTTGAAGCCGCACTGGAAATGGGATTAACCACCTTGAAGTTCTTCCCTGCCGAAGCTTCTGGCGGCATCAACATGGTGAAATCACTGCTTGCGCCATACACAGACATCGAACTGATGCCTACTGGTGGCATTAACCCTGCGAACATCAAAGATTACTTAGCTATCCCACGCGTATTGGCATGTGGTGGTACGTGGATGGTAGACAAGAAACTGATCGAAGCGGGCAACTGGGAAGAGCTTGCACGCCTGACTCGCGAAGCAGTAGCGCTTGTAAATGAGTAATGATTGGTAAGTAATCTCAAGGCTCTTGGGTAACCCCTTAGCGATTTAGATAAAGTGCCCAGCCCTCCCTTTGTGGAGGGCTGATTCATTCAAAGCATGGCTCAATTGATTGGGTTATCGCGGTAAGTAGATTCCTGATCTCGCCTAGGCTCGTCGGAATGACGATATGACAAATATCTCCCTATTCGTCATCCTGAAAAGCGAGGCACGAGCATGATTCAGGATCTACTCACAGACTGAATCAAACTCTAAAAGATTGGCAACTTTGAAAGATGCTCTTGCTTACTCACTTAATGGAAATAACTCAAAGAACAACACTCTAGGGAAATAAATGGAAAACTGGTTAGCACAAGGCATTGGTGGCATCGCGTTTATGGTTGGCGTGATGGCATTCTGGCAGAAAGATGACATGCGCTTTCGCTATCAGATGATGGCGTTTTGCTTCATCATGGGTATTCACTTTACCTTGATGGGTGCAAGCGTCGCCGCCATTGGCGTGATCATTAATGGCATTCGCAGTTTCGCCTCAATCAAAACCCAATCACGCAAAGTGATGTGGTTCTTCATTGCTCTTATGTGGCTGATGACCCTGCCAAACATCACTCACTTTTTTGAGCTACTCACGGTAATCGGCTCATCCGTCGCCACTTGGGCGCTCTTTTCCAAACAAGGTATCACCCTACGCAGCTTAATTTTGTTTAATTCCTTCTGCTGGGTCAGCCACAATATTTGGCTTGGCTCTATCGGTGGTTCATTGGTCGAGAGTACTTTTATCATCACCAATTTACTGACCATATATCGCTTGTATCAATCGAGTAAAAATAATAACCAGACACAAACGTTAAATCAGGGCTAATGTATTTAGCCCTTTTTCTCACCCGGTAATAATTTTGGAGTAAACGATAACAGCCAGAGCGTTACATAGAATTTGGAAGCGACATAACATAAACATAACGCATTGATTTTAAACAATTTAAATACCAAAAAATAAACTACAAAATCAAGATCACATTTAATTTGGTCAACCTATTTTTAATTGTATATTGAGTTAAGTCACCTAAATAAAAAATATGGTGATCCAAATCTTCAGTTTAATTTATTTTGGTTAACCAAAATTACACTAATTACTAATATTGGTCTGGAACAAACAACTATACCAACATTAGGACAGCGACATGAAACGTCTTACCCAACTCACTCCTATCGCAGTGGCGCTTGTTCTCGCAGGGTGTAATTCATCCGACGATGACAACAGCTATATTCAACCAGAAGTCTTCTCTCGCGTACACGACGTACTCAGCGTTGATGGTTATCAATTTAGAGATTCTAATGGCAACGGAACGTTAGAGCCGTTTGAAGATTGGCGTCTCACACCAGAAGAGCGCGCCGCTGATCTTGTTAGCCGAATGACGCTTGAAGAGAAAGCCGGCATGATGCTTATCGACACACTAAATTCCGGTGAAGGCGGTGTAGTGACAAGCAAAGGTCAAGACATGATCACCGATGCTCAGATGACCCGCTTTATCTTCCGTAACAACGTGGTGGAGACCCCAGAAAACGCACCAAACTGTGATAGCGGACGCTCTGGCTGCCAGATTTCACCTAAAGAAGCGGCGACTTTCATGAATAGCGTTCAAGAGCTGAGAGAGAAAACCCGCATGGGTATCCCTGCTCTATTTAAGTCCAATGCACGCAACCACATCGACCCATCCGCAAAAGCGGGTATCAACGTCTCTTCTGGTGCATTCTCGGCTTGGCCAAAAGAAGCTGGACTTGCAGCCACTCGCGATATGGCACTGATTGAAGAGTTTGCGGGCATCATGAATGAAGAATGGTCATCGATTGGTTTGCGCAGTATGTATGGCTACATGATGGACTTGGCGACAGAGCCTCGTTGGTACCGTGTGCATGAGACCTTTACAGAAGACGCAGATCTTGCGGCAGATATCATGCGCTCTTTGATCAACGGTCTACAAGGTGGTGGAGCCATTGACCAAGACAGTATCGCCCTTACGATCAAACACTTCCCTGGGGGAGGTCCTCAAGAAAACGGAGGTGATCCTCACTACGACTTTGGGCAAAACCAAGTCTATCCAAAAGACAACTTTGATTATCACTTGATCCCGTTTATTGCCGCGATTGATGCAGGTGCCTCTTCCATCATGCCTTATTACGGGATACCAGTAGATCAAAAGTGGATGCCAAATGATGTGGGCATGTCCTTCTCTAAAGGCATTGTGACCGATCTGCTGCGTGGTGAGCTGGGCTATACCGGCAACGTCAACTCCGATACAGGTATCATCGGCGACCGAGCATGGGGTGTGGAAGATAAAACCATCGACGAACAAGTTGCGATGGTAATCGAAGCGGGCGTCGACGTTCTCTCTGGCTTTAATGATAAAGACGTCATCGTCAATCTGGTCAACAAAGGACTGATTGACGAAGAGCGCGTCGATCTTTCAGTGACTCGCCTTGTCAAAGAGCAGTTCCAACTTGGATTATTTGAAAACACGTATGTGAACGTCGATAAAGCCCAAGAAATCTTAGGCAACGCCGAACATCAAGAACGTGCAGACTACGCTCAGAAGAAATCCGTGGTTCTGCTGCAAAACACAGACAAGACATTGCCACTCGCCAAACCAAACGCCGACAAAGCAGTTTCGCTCTATGTGATGGGTATGGATGAAACCATCGCTGGCGACGAGCGCTATGGCTTTGATGTGACCTCAGGTGATTATGAAGATGGTGAAGCTCGCCCACCAGTACCAGCAGGCACCGATTACGCCGTTATTCGCGTGCGCGTTTCCAATGAAGGTGCGGACCCTGAGCTTATCTTTGGTGGTGCAAACCCAGATGAACTCGACCTGTTGGCATTTAACCAAATGGCAACCGCAGCATCTTGGAAAATTGAACCAAGTCTGACCGATATCCAAGCCGTCATGAATGAAATTGGCGCAGAGAATACCGTGCTTTCAATTAACTTCCGTCAACCGTTTGTACTGGATGATGCAAGTAACATGAAAAAGTCGGGTGCAATCTTAGCCACCTTCGGTGTATCAGACAGCAACTTAATGGAAGTCCTTTCAGGCAACTTTGCTCCTCAAGGCAAGCTTCCATTTGCACTGGCAAACAGCGCGCAGGCGATTTTGAACCAGCACTCTGACTATCCGGGTTATGACGAAGCAGACACCTTGTACGAATTCGGTCACGGGCTAAGTTACGAATAACCTTTTACCCACCTAACTAGGCGGTGTCTCGGCGCTGCCTTTGTTGGATCTACCTGAGGAATAAACCATGGAACACATACTGCAGTTAGACTGGGTTGACCAAAGCATTCCCCATAAAGTTTGGGTGGAGCAATACTACGATGGATGCCGCATTTGCCTCAAAGTCGTCAAGGATGTTGAGCCAGAAATGCTCTCACTGATTGTGCCGAACATTGATGTGAAAAGCGTTCGTCAGGCATGGCAAGGTAAAGCTATCAACGTTACACCTGCTTATGATGATGGCGTACTTTTCACTCAAACCCGTTCACTGTTCAACCTCCCTCACGGTTGCGTGATTTGGGCAGTCACTCATATCAAGATGCAAAATGGTTTGAAGATGTCCGCAGACAAACTCTGTTTTGTACCTAAACATTCAAAACAGGATTCTCGCTTTCAACAAGAGCATCACGCTGAGGCTTGTTAAACCAAAAAGGTCAGCTCTAAAGCTGACCTTACGTTTATCAAAACCTTGTTTGGCTCTAATCAAAGATCGACTTACCCAAAGGAACAGGGTTTTGCTGCCCAAAATTGGTTCCGTTTTGTAATCCACGACAAAACGAGCAATGGATGGTGCTGTATTTGATGTCATTGTCTTGGAGCAATTTGAGAGCTTCAAATAAGGTTGGTGGAGTGCCGCAGCTACGGTTACGAATGGTCAATACATCCATTTGAACGGTGCCTTTGTGCTGCATCAGAAATTGTTCAACGACCTCATCGTTCAGCTTTAACACGTCACGATAATACGATTCAAGGTCATGCATGCCTTGCGCAATGTAAGCGTAAGTTTCCGCCTCGTCCGCACTTTGATACTTGGTCAGGTCATAATCTTTATCCAGATCAGTGCTGGTAATAATTTGCCTTGGCTTCACATAACCCGAAGCGAGCCTGCGAATATCCATGCTGCCGCCTTGCGTGTATCCATGTTCACAGTAGAACTGGAGATTCTCATTGGCGGCTAATTTGATTGGGCTCTTACTAGAGGTGCGTCCATGGGCACTAATGATCAAATGTTCCGAGGTTGGCTTTCCCTTCTCTTTTGACCATAAGTAAAGGTGATTACCAATACCGTGTTTCTTAAATGTCGCGTTTTTAGGTACCTTCATTGGCATATTATTATCTCCATATTCACTAGTTCAACCAACGGATTGAAGCTTAAGTATAAGCAGCGAAAATAACCCAACTGGTTGGTTCAGAACGAGGATAATTATGTTTGTGATATGGCTTCTAAAAGTCACTGCAAAAATAGAGCGGCATACAGCCAAGCATCAAGTATATAAGCGTAGTTCAAATTGCCTTTTCTCTTTTGAAATCAGAATCCTGGTCAAAAAATGAAAATTTACCTTACGCAGCACTCTGTCAGAGTGCTGTCAGGGCAGCGAATACTCTCTCATCCGCACACAAAACCTTCACATCACGGTCATAATCTAGGGTCTAAAATTACTCTTGTACTCGTGTCTACGGACGAAATTTTCAATCGTTAGTTGTGGGAGGTTGCTATGGAAAAGTACTGTCCAATATGTCAAACAGAGCTCATTGGTCGAAGCCAATATTCTGTGTGTCCGAGAAACAGTATCGGTGAATGCGCTTATGATGGTTATGAGGAACACCACGCCCATTGCTGTCATGATCAACGAAATAGTGCACATGATGCCGAGGCAGTCACACTGGAATAAGTAGCTCAAGAATACCCGTTAAAGAGTGCCACTCAACATCGAGTGGCATTTTTGATTGTTTTCAACATCGAAAGGACAGCAAAGGTTAGATCAATTCAAGCAAATGGAGCCCATAGAAAAACGCCGATAAAACTAAAGAAGTGGCAATCACTTTATGCTTTCCCGCTTTCCAACGGGTTCCTCTAGTCGCGACGCAAAGACCAGATGCATAGACATAACGGCAAGCTAAACAGGCACAAACCAAAGAAACTGCCAATAACCAAGAAATTGAGCCATGCAATATCTTAGCAATCGACAACACGATCAAAGCCGACACAAACAAAGTGCGCAGCCAAGATAAAACCGTTCTTTCAACTTGCAGGCCGGCATCGCTTTTTAATTGGGTCTCATCCAACAAAGACATCGTGATAGATACTGCTCAACAAGAAGGTAATCACCACCACCATTAAGATCGGTATTACTTTAATGGCATGAGAATAAGACAGGTTATTATTTAGCCGCATGGCGATTTCATTCCCTCGCCAATTTGCGTAAGCGAAAATTGAGCAAAGAATAGAAATCGTCAATAAAGATAAGCAAATTAGTGGCTTATACAGGGTATCGTTAAGGCTTGTGGCTAATTGGTCTACGGCAATAGCTGCAGTAAAAAAGCCAAGTGCGGTGCGTACCCAAGCCAAAAAGGTTCGCTCATTGGCAAGTGTAAAACGATAGTCGGGGTCTTCCCCCTGTTTTTTCCAAGACATACTCAAAGCATCAGAGAGAGTGAGTACCTCCTCACTCTCTCACTCATTTAGTTATTTATTGTGGTTTCAGCATTTGCATATCGCCACCAGCCGATGGCAGGTAACGGGCGTTATGCAGACGATATGACGACCAGTAGCCAGACCAACGAGGGTCAGATTGCAACAACTGAGCCGCTTGCAACACAATCGCTTCTTTATGGATTTGATACTCATCCAAGTCGAACAAGTTGGACTGATCATCTTTATCTAAATGATGTAATTCTTCAAAACCCGTGGTTGCGTTATAACCGTAGAAATAAGGTTTACCTTCTAGCATTACCTGAAAACCAAAGCCGTAATTACACCCGACATGTACACCCGTTTGGTAAACCTGCGTTAATGGACGGCGAGCCTTACCTTGCATCACGTTCAGCAAGTTATCTCCTTCCATTTGTGATGGAATTTCAATACCTGCAAATCCGAGGATGGTTGGCGCCACATCAATCGCAGAAACAGTCTCATCGGATTGTTTCAACATGGTTTGCTGAGATTTAGGTGGCTTAATCACCAATGGAATACGGAAGATATCTGGCTGAAAATACGAGCCTTTATCCGCCATCGCCATACGACCATTCATATCACCATGATCAGCAGAGAACACAATTGCAGTTTCATCCCATAGCCCTTCTTCTTTGAGGAAGCGTGTTAAGTGACCGATAGCGTGATCCACCACCTCTACTTGCAATAAATGACAAGCAATATAGTCCTTCGCCACTTCAGCATCATACATGCCCCAATATTGCTGGTAGAGTGCATAAATTGGGTTGCCCTCTTCTTGCATGGTAAAGCTGTCAGGCAAGGTAATGGCGGCTTTGATTTGCTCGTAACGCGCCTCTAAACCACTTGGCACAGAATAAGGCTGATGAGGGTCGAAGAATTCTAATTGAGTGAAAATTGGCTTAGCTGGCGCTTGGATTTTCGATGCTTTTATTTGCTCCACAGCCAACTTCGCCAAGAACACTGAGTAATGCGCATCTAACGGGAAATCGCTGCCATCTTGCTGTTCAATCCAACCGCCAAATGAATTTGCAGGAGACAACTTATCAATCTGTAAACCACGGAGTTCTTTGCGGTATCTTGGTAACTGTACGCCCATATTCGCGAGGTATGCTAGGTAGCGATCATCGTCTTCTACTGGTGGTCCCCAGCGATCCCAAGCATGCACGTTTTCACCAAAGGTGCGAACGAATTTCTCTACACCTACGTGACATTTACCTGAGTGTTTGAGGGAGTAACCGACACGTTTTAGGTAATCTTGGAAAATGATGTCATCGAGTTCGAGATCCACCTTCATTCCTACCGGCGTACGTTCACCGTTTGAAAGATAGGGAGGGTGCATGCCAGTAAAAATAGCGGCCCTTGCCGGGCCGCATAAAGGGCTGGGAGTAAATGCCGAACTAAATGAAGTACCTTCCGTGGCAATGGACTCGATGTTTGGCGTATTGATCACGCCAGAAAGCGGACGTTGGGGGTGATAACAATCCGCAGAAATCATATCGACAGTAATGAACACGATATTGGGCTGTTGTTGGTCGTTTCTATAGAAAGCGCCCTTTCTTTCTTTTGGGTTTAAGAAATCAGAAATCATCTAGGCCTCAAAAATATGCAAAGGTGATAGAGCTCTATTATTCAAGCCTTATCACGGACTACTGATTCCTAAAGTTAGTCGTGATTGGTACTATAAACCATAGTAAAAATCCCTGTTGAATGTAAAAAGCGAAACAATGAAAAATCAGCCGCTCCTTATCGAACAATCTGCAGATTCATGTGGCATTACGCTGCGCTCAATGTGGGATGTACATGCCGACATGAACTACCACATCAAATGGCCAAGAGACCGTATGTTGCCTATGCTTCCGAATGCTATTGTGGCGGTATACACCATCCAAGGCAGTGGATGCATCAAGATGAAGAGCGGAAAAATTCTCACGGTTTCTGCACCAAGTGTGACCTTCATCGACAGTAGAAACATCGATAGTTACTGGACAAATGGAATCGTTTGGAATCTAAACTGGTTCGAGTTTTTGATGCAGGGCGTAACCCCGATTCCTTTTGAAGAGCCTATCGCATTAAAGAACGACGATTACCCAAGCATTCTTTCGGAAGTGAAAGCGCTTATTGCCTCTAAGTCACCGATAAAACTCAATGCCGCAGTCGCAGGCTTTGGGTTTGTTTTCTATAAATGGCTCACCTTAATTGACCAATCGAAATCTATGACCAGTCAAGAAAAAACGGTCCATGAAATCGTGGCAAAAATGAGTGAAAATATCGGTGAGAATATTGCGATAAAGCAGTTTGCGCAGGAAGCAGGCTATACAGAACAGTACTTAAGAAAACTCTTCCTAAAATACCTCAACGTGACCCCAAAGCAGTACTACCTGAAGCTGAAACTCGACGCGAGCATGATGATGCTCAAACGCTCCGGAACCAATGTAAAACGCGTCGCTTTCGAACTCGGCTTCAACGACAGTTTCCATTTCAGTCGCGCGTTTAAAAAACAGTTTGGTGTTTGCCCATCAAAAGCAAACGAAGTCTGATGGGCAAAGGTATTGTGGAGTATTAAGCTCTTAACCGTGGATGACTAGGGGCTATTCGAAAGGTCAACAGACACTAATGGTTTAGTGGCCAGTTTGAGAAATAAATATGATCCGCTTGCCAATCAACGTCTTTGTTGTCTTGGAACAGCTTCGCAGCAACCGTAAAAGCAAACTCAAAGCTCACCCCTAACCCTTTCGCACTGATGAAAGGAGCGTCGACAACCACAGGCTGATCAACATATACGCCATCAGAAAAGTTCTTCTCTAGACCACCACCCGTTGTGTAATGGTGCTGCCCTAGAAGCTTGTTTGCTGCCAGTACTTTGGCACCGGATGAACACAGTGCACAGATCCACTTATCTTCTGCGATATGTATTTTTAGAAACTCAATCACTTTGCTGCTGCACGTCAAATTGTCCGTGCCCATTGGACCGCCCGGCATCATCACCGCATCGTACAGCTCTGCACTTTTTTCTGACAGCAAGTAGTCTGCAGAAATCAACGTTTTGAAATAGGAGCTCAGTGGTTTGCGATCGTGTATCGATAATACGTCCACTTCAATTTTGAGTCGGCGCATAATATCAATAAAGACCACCGCTTCAGCCTCTTCAAAACCATCCGCTAATAAAACGGCAACGCGTTTAGTCTCCGCCATTACTGCTTCTCCTGTTGATTAACCACCTTCACGGCTTCTCTCGTTAAGCGCCCTATTTCTTCCCAGTCTTGGGCTTCAATTAATGATTGGGGCACCATCCATGTACCACCACATGCCACCGTATTTGGTAACGCTAAGTACTGATTGATATTGCCTTCGTTCACCCCGCCAGTTGGCATGAACTGCACATCTTTATAAGGACCAGAAAGGGCTTTAAGCATGGCAACACCACCTGCAGCCTCTGCAGGGAAAAACTTCATTAAACGAACGCCTTGCTGTCGTGCTTGCTCCAACTCGCTCGGAGTACAAACGCCTGGAATAAATGGAATGCCTTTGGCAGCACACGCTTGCAAAGTATCTGGGTTAAAGCCCGGCGCTACAATAAATGACGCCCCAGCTAGAGTCGCTTGCTCGACTTGCTCTGCATCCAAAACCGTACCAGCACCAATATACATATCAGGCTGAGCAACGCTCAGTAGTGCGATAGCCTCCGCCGCAGCTGGGGTTCTAAACGTGATTTCAATGACGTTCAAACCATTGTCAGATAAGGCTTTGCCTAACGAGAGCACATCTTCAGCGCGCTCAATCGCGACTACAGGAATTACTTTATAAGACGCAAGTTTTGCACCTAAATTATTCATACAATTTGTCTCTTAATAGATCAGTTATTGGTGACGGTACAATGGCACCTTTATATTGAATGACTTTGCTAGCCAATAAGTTGCCAATTTGACATGACGTGCCGAGCTCTAAACCTTCGCTTATTCCCCAAATAAAGCCAGCATTGAACGAGTCACCAGCTGAGGTGGTATCAATCACTTTTTCCACCGAGCTAGCAGGATGATGGGTCACAGAATTGTTCCAGTTTGCTAAAGATCCGACACTGCAACCGTCCGCTCCTTGCTTGATAACAACGACCGCTTTACTTTGCTGATTGAGTCGTTGAATGGTGGTCTCAAGGCTTTTATCGCCCCACAGTGCCTGTTCATCATCACTGGTTAGCAATAAGTAATCGCTGATGTTGACGATGGCTTGATACCAATGTTGAGCATCGAGCCTGCTGCTCCATAAACTCGGACGATAATTGCTATCGAAAATAACTCGAGCCCCTCGGTGACGAGCATCTGTCAAAATCGAGATAAGTTTGGCTCGGTCCTCGTCATCTAAAATGGCAAGAGAGATGCCCGATAGATAAAGAAAATCAAAGGACATAAGCGCTTGTTCAATCTTTGAAAATTGCTCATGCTTGAGTAATTGAGACGCCGCCGATTGATGTCGCCAATAAGCGAAACTGCGCTCTCCAGCATCATCTAATTGGATCATGTAAAGCCCGGTTGGATGTGCTGGGTCAATCAATACATATTGAGTATCAACCCCTTCTACTTGCCATTTTTCTGCCATGTATTGAGAAATCGAATCTTCACCTAGCGCCGTGATATAGGCTGGCTTTAAATCAGGATTTAGGCGACTGAGATAAACCGCAGTATTTAATGTGTCACCACCATAGCTCTGAGTCATTTGCCCAAAAGGCTGCCCACTGAGCTCGATCATACATTCGCCGATCAAGGCTATTTTTTTCATCGAAAACACCGAAAGTAACGTAACAATTCCGAAAGAAGCTCGGGAATAAAATCAGAAAGAAAATGCCTGCGAGTGCAGGCATTTGGGGAGTACGAGATTAGCGAGCGAGCCAGCCACCATCGACAGCTAATGTATAACCGTTCACGTAATCAGACGCTGGTGACGCAAGGAAAATCACAGGACCCGCCAAGTCTTCAGGCAAACCCCAACGTTGTGCAGGGATACGCTCTAAGATCGCTTGGTTTCGATCTGCATCGGCGCGCAATGCAGCGGTATTATTGGTCGCCATGTAGCCTGGGGCAATCGCATTCACATTAATGTTGTGTGCTGCCCACTCGTTCGCCATTAAGCGGGTAATCCCCATAACGCCACTTTTCGATGCTGTATAAGAAGGCACTCGAATACCGCCTTGGAAAGAGAGCATAGACGCCACGTTGATGATCTTCCCGCCGGTGCCTTGTGCGATAAATTGTTTCGCAACCGCTTGAGACAAGAAGAACACCGACTTAACGTTAATGTCCATTACGTCGTCCCAATCTTGCTCAGAGAATTCCAACGCGTCATTGCGACGAATAATGCCTGCATTGTTAACCAAGATATCGACACGACCAAATTCTGTCACAGCACGATCTACAATCGAGCTAATGTCATCCGTTTTCATCAAGTTCGCTCGGATATCGATGAATCGGCGACCTGTTGCTTGGATTTTTTCGATGGTTTCTGTCGGCTCAACAATATTCACACCAACAATGTCACACCCCGCTTGGGCTAGCCCTAAAGCCATGCCTTGCCCTAAGCCTGTATCACAACCTGTCACAATCGCGACTTTATCTGTCAGTTTAAATTCCATGTTTTGCTCCTAGCGAAGATCGGTGGTTTTAATGTGGTCCATGTCGTCGAACGTTTGGTTCTCACCAACCATTCCCCAAATAAAGCTGTAGTTTTTGGTCCCCACGCCAGAGTGGATAGACCAACTCGGTGAGATGATCGCTTGCTCGTTGTGAACCAAAATATGGCGAGTCTCTGTTGGTTCACCCATCATATGGAACACAGCTTGCTCCGGCTGGATATCACAATACAAGTACACTTCCATACGGCGTTCATGTGTGTGACAAGGCATGGTGTTCCATAGGCTGCCAGCTTCCAGTTTGGTTAGCCCCATCACTAGCTGACAGGTCTCAACCACATCTGGCACAATGTATTTATAAATGGTTCGTTCGTTACAGCTTTCACTATCTCCTAGCGTTACTGGCATCGCATCTGCCTGAGTGATTTTACGTGTAGGGTACGCAACATGAGCAGGTGCACTGTTGTAGTAAAATTTCGCAGGCTGACTTTCGCTTTCACTGCCAAATGACACCGATTTTGCACCTTTACCAATGTATAACGCTTGTTGGTTTTCTAGCTCGTAAACCTCACCATCAACGTCAACGTAGCCCAAGCCACCGATGTTGATGATGCCCATCTCACGGCGCTCTAGTAAGTAATCCACACCGAAATCTTTACCAATACCATCGAAAGAAACTTTCTCTTGCTGCGGCATCACACCACCAAACAGAATGCGGTCGATATGACTGTACGTCATGGTGTAGCTGTCAGCCTCGAAGATGCTCTCAACAAGGAACTCCTCTCGTAACTGTTGAGTGTCTAGCGTTTTTGCGTGTGCTTTATGAATGCCTTGACGTGTGTTCATATTTCTTTCACCTATCATTGTGTAACACTTGCGATTTTTTGTTTATTTCCAAGGCTTTGAGAGTAAATCAAGCCTCCGACGGTCATGATGAACAGACCACAGATTAAGAAGTAATAAGCATGCTCGTTCGGAACTAAGAAGAATGCAGTGATGACGCCACCAAAGATCAGCGTTAAGCGACCCAAAATTCGACACTGCATCACATCAGACTCTTCCATGCCTGCTGGCGAGACAATTGGTGTCTTTTGATTCGTAAAGAACTGTTCGATCGCACTCTTTCTTTCCCCTTCAGGCGCTTTGTAGAACAAGCCTGTGCAAAGGAAGAAGCCAACCGTGATAATGGCGTGCATAAACTGGGTAATAACCACACCCAAGTCCCCAAGCTCACGTCCTGTTAGCGCTACGCCTATCGTTTCTGATACCCATTGAGCGTTAAAGACATTGTTACTGATTAAGCTAACCACGAAACCGAAACAAACGGTCGCCCAACCTGCCCAATCAGGAACACGTTTGATGAACATGCCAAGAGTTTGAGGGATCATCATCGGAATATTCACAAGACCCGCAAAGATGATCATCATGGAGAACAAACTGATGCCACGTAATTCGTTAAGGAATAGCGCGAAGCCAATGACAATCAACCCCATCACACCAGTCGAAATCTTACTTGCGCGCAACTCTTGCTCTTCCGTCGCATCTTTGTTCAACATTGGCTTGTAGATAGATTTCACAAACGATGCAGCAACAAAGTTAATGCGTGAATCCAGTGTCGACATTGTTGCGGCGAACATTGCCGAAACCACTAACCCCACCATACCCGCAGGAAGAAGAACCTGAACTGCTGATAGATAAGCCGCTTGATTCGCTTTTGCACCTAGTTGTGGGTACATCCCCGCAAGGTCAAGATCTGCACTTGCAGACCACATTGGAGGGATAAACCACATCACGCTACCAAATGCGAACAACAGTGCGGTAAGGTAAGCCGCTTTTCGAGCTTGAGCCGAGTCCTTCACGCACAAGAAGCGAACTGACTGACCAATGTTGTTCATGTCGATGACACGTTGAATAAAGATAGCGCCAATCCACAGTAGGAAGATTTCTTGGTAGTGGATGCCATTACCCGTCCAAAGCGCAGCCCCCTGCCAGTGATCAGTAATATCGGTAACGCTGTCTACGTTGTTCATCACCGCAATAAAGGTCACAACACTGATGGCAACAATCAATAGTGCCTGTAAGAAGTCACTTGAAACAACAGCCCAAGCCCCACCTGTAATGGTCATGAAAACAACGGCTGCACCTGTGATCACAATAGCCAATTGAATGTTGATACCAATCACCGCAGAGATGAAAATTGAAACTGCATACAGCGTAATTGCACCACCCATCAGACCAGTGATCATGTAGATAAACGTGTAGAAACGCTCTGTCTTCGCACCGTAACGCTGACGAATCGCTTCCATCGGTGTAATTACATTAAGCTGTCGAAAACGAGGGGCGAAAATACGCGCACAGATCAGATAGCCGATAATGTTAAAAACAAAAATCCAAACGACCGCAAAACCATCAATGTAAGCTTTACCTGCCGCGCCAGTGAAGGTCCAAGCACTGAACGTAGTCATAAAGGCACTAGAGCCCGCCATCCACCAGACCATCTTGCCGCCTCCACGGAAATAATCGCTGGTATTGGCAACTTGCTTACGGAAAATAAACCCAAGCAAGACCATGAAAATAAAATAAAAAACAATCGCGCTAATATCGTATCCAGAAATCATTATCAGTTTCCTTACCAGAAGTAGCGTTGATGACCGCAGATACGCATCAATGCTTCGAGATAGTAGTAATCACCGTACGGCAGCATGTTGTTTGCCATGTCTTTTGCGACAAACGATGCGCCTTGAGAAAGTAAGCCATGAGCAGAAGGGTCTGCCGTTAGATCGCATTGTTCGATCAATCCTTGAACTAAATGCATGCCCCATTGCTCGAAGAAATCACGCTCTTGCTCGTCCTCACAAAGGCTCGCAATCAACAAGAAGCCTGCTGCTGTAATAGCCCCCGCCGAACTGTCTTTGTATGGGTGCTCAGACTCTGGTAAACGGTAATCCCATACAGGAACCGCATCATCTTGCAGGTAAGGCGTGACAAACAGCGCTAGCTTTTTCGCAAGCGCCAAAAACTCAGGATTCTTGGTATAAAGGTAGGTTTGAGCAAAACCATGAATAGCCCACGACTGACCTCGAGCCCAGCAAGAGTCATCTGCATATCCTTGAAAGGTTTCACCTTTAATTGGCGTTTGAGTCAGCGGATCAAAGTTAAAGGTATGAAAAGTAGAGAAATCATCACGAACAATATGCTTAGCCATTGTTTTTGAGTGATTAATTGCTGCATCTTTTAATACATCACTATTGGTTTGATTTGCTGCCCAAAAAAGCAGCGCCGTATTTTGTAGCGAGTCGATAATTGTTTTTCCCTGAGTTTTTTCAGGACCAAGAATGTGAGTTTCATTCCATGCAACAATATATTGACCAAGTCGACGGTAGCGTTGATATAAACTATGAGCAGCTTCTATACCCATTGATTTATATTCTTCATCTTCGGTTAACATATAACCAGCAACGCAACTTAATGAATATTGAAAACCTAAATCATGATCATGCCAATTTGGGTTGATAAGTAATTCTTTAAAATAAGGTTTACGCATATTTGCGCTATTTTTGAACGTCTCATCACCTGTCAGCTGGTAGCAAAGCCACAACTGACCCGTCCAAAATGAAGAAACCCAATCTGAAGGACCACAGTATCGCCATGTACCATCTTCATTGCCGATCTTAGGGTTATTAATGCCAATACGAGGGATATTATTTTTAATTGAAGCAACAGCCTTTGTTAATTGCTCTTCAAAATTAGTGCTTTTATACCTTTTTGAGGGATATGCATGTTCTATCATTGCGACTCGTTCCAGGTTGATTATTTTATTTCACGTATTTTTTATCTGGAGCCAGTTTATGAAGATATGAGAGCTTCATTCAATGTGTAAAAACATGCAAAAATGAAAAAAAAGAAACTACTTCGGTAATTTTCCTTATTTAGGTAACAATTTGTGAATAATGTCACAGAGCCAATAATTGAGGGCGATCACGCTTATAATATATGAATCAATAGAGTTTCATTTTTTGCATCCCTCAGCAATTTTCTTCATTCAAATAAAAAAAATAATCACTTAATTTCTGTTGTGACTTTCGTCTTTGAAAAATAAATAGAACAAGGAAATTAATGTGAACCACTCTACGATCAAAACCTCTCTTCTCATGACATCAATTGCCTTATGCAGCCAAGGTGTTGCTGCGCAAGATATCGATTTTTCTGGATATTTTCGTGCAGGTGCAGGTTCTAGCTCAAGCAATGGTGCGATGGTGTCTTACAACAAACAGAAACTTGGTCGCCTCGGCAACGAAGATGACATTTATCTGGGCTTAGGCTTGGGGACCCAGCTTGCGAAAACCGATCAATACGATGTCTATTTCCAATCTCGTTTTGTTTACCAGTCAGATGGTTCAAACGATTGGGAAGCCATGGATGACAGCGATACTGACTTCATGTTCAAAGAAGTAAACGTAGCGGTGAAAGGACTGATACCTTCTCTACCAGAATCTACTGTATGGGCAGGTAAGCGCTACAACCAACGTCACGATAACCACATCATTGATACCTACTACTGGAATGTGTCTGGTACTGGTGGCGGTATTGATTACATTCCTGTTGGTGACGGTCTGCTGTCTGTCTCTGCCATCCGCTCAGATCGTAAAAGCCAAAACTTTGATGATCCAGGCACAAAGAACAACAAGCTCAACGTCAACATTTTCGACATTCGCTATAAAGGCATCAAACTATGGGAAAACGCTGAGCTGGAAGTCGGTCTTGACTACGGTATGCCAAATGAGTCGGATGAATTTACGTTGCAAACCGAAGATGGTGTGATGGCTACTGGCTTGGTTACCTACGGCGGTAAATGGGGTAAGAACAATACGGTTTTCCAATACGGTACCAACGGCTTCTCCAAAGCGCTGTTTAACGACCATGCAGGTAAAAACTACTTCGCAGAAGTGCAAAAAGATGCGTCCGCTTACCGAGTAATGAACTATGGCTTGTTGAAACTGACCGACGACGTTGTACTTGCTCACTCTCTGTTCTGGACCTCTTCAATTGACGATATCGAGATCAACCAGACCACAACACAAACGACTTTTTCAGCGGTTATTCGCCCTGAATACAGCTGGGACGACAACAATAAAACCGTACTCGAGCTAGGCTACTTCGATGCGACGACTGCCGATGACACCCCTCAATCAGCTAGCAAGGTAACACTTGCTCAAACTTGGTCGCCATCTAAGAGCTTCTGGGCTCGCCCTGAACTGCGCGTATTCGCGACTTACTTCCAAGACTATGAAGACGATCATGCATTCGGTGATAACAACGACACCGAATTCCAAGTCGGTATTCAAGTTGAAGGCTGGTTCAAATAAGACAAAGCCTGCTCCTTCGGGAGCAGGTCTTTTTCTGTGAAACAACAATAAGTCTAGAAATAAAGGAAACGCGGAATGCAGTCATCTTACCCTTTTCACATCATGGCAAAGCCGACAGGATCTACCTGCAATATTCAGTGTGACTATTGCTATTTTCTCGGTCGTGAAAAAACGCTGAAAGAAGTGACTGCGAACCCAATGCCGCTCGAAACCTTAGAGCTTTACATTAAGCAATACATTGAAGCTCAACCCACCGATCAAGTGGTTTTCAGTTGGCAAGGTGGTGAACCAACACTGCTCGGTCTCGACTACTTTGAAACCATCATCAAGCTGCAAAAAAAACACAATCCACTTGGTAAAACCATTCATAACGATTTGCAAACCAATGGAATGTTGCTCAACAAGCCGTGGTGTAAGTTTCTTAAAACTCATCGTTTCTTCGTCGGGTTAAGCATCGACGGAACCCAAGAGGTTCATGATCATTATCGCCACACACGCTCAGGTAGAGGCACACATAAAAAGGTGCTCAATGCGGCGGCTTTGCTTCATAAATACCACATCCCTTTTGCGACCCTCACTTGTGTGACTCAACAAAGCACACACTCTGCACTAGAGATTTATCGCTTCCTGCGTGATGAAGTGAAAACCAAACAAATGCAATTTATCCCGATCGTGGATAAAGCCGAGCTAGAAATGCGCTCTTCATGCCTTGTCACCACTAAAGAACCTTATTCTGTTTCCCCACAAGGTTGGGGCGAATTCATGACAACCGTCTTTGATGAATGGCTGAAAAACGATATTGGTCAGGTTTACATTCCAACCGTTGAGGACTGCCTCGCCGTTCTACTGAATCATCCCTCTTCATCCTGTGTGACAAGCCAATATTGTGGTCGTGCTCTTGCGATAATGCAGGAAGGCTCCGTCTACAGTTGCGATCACTACATCGAAGATAGCCACCGCTTAGGTAATGTCAAAAATACACACTTGGCGCAAATGGCATGCGACCCAAAACAACAATCTTTTGGTCTCGATAAGACCCACTCACTTTCTCAACAATGCCAGCAATGCCCATACCTTAAGTTCTGTTTTGGCGGTTGCCCTAAAGACAGGGTGCGTTCAAACAAAGAATCTTCTCCGCAAAATTACCTCTGCTCAGGATTGCGCGCTTTCTACCAGCACGCCATTCCAGCATTAAAACAACGCATAAAAAACGTGTACCCCCAATAACAAGGAAATGATTCCATGAGATACAAAATAGGAACTCTCTCTGTCGCTTTGCTGCTTGTCGCTTGTAATAGCGAGTCGAGTGTCGAAAACACCAGCCAATACTGGACGGATTTTGTTGCCAGCCGAGATTCAGCATCAGGTCTGTTGGATACCTCAACAACACTAACTGAAGAGCGCATTCTTCAAGACTACTCCTTTGCTGGTTATAAATTCAGCGATACGCCATTACCGGCACCCGCCCCAACAGAAACGGATGCTCTATACCATGTGTTTAATGTCCAAGATTTTGGGGCAATACCGAATGATTCAATCAGCGATAAAGCTGCGATAAAAGCCACTATTGAAGCGATGAAACAAAGCCGTACGACGAATCCCGCTGAGTCAAAAATCGCTGTGCTTTATTTTCCTGAAGGCACTTACATCATCAATAATGCCGCAGATGATGCCCTCATCGATCCAGATAACGTGGATGATATTAAGAACAAGCAGCCGATTTTCGTCGATCTGGATAATGTTGTGGTGAAAGGCGATGGCGTTGGTAAAACCGTGCTCAAAATGGACACCTATTTGCAGCCAGAAAATCCATCCAAAAAATGGACGACGCCACACATGTTTCAACTCGGAGCAAGAAGCGACACCGAAACCACAGCCGCAACTATTGAGCTTTCACAAACGCTTGAAGGCGGCTCAAGCTTTTCTGTTCAGGTAGACAGTAGTGCAGGTTTTTCTGTAGGCGACAGTGTTCAAATTTCTGCTTTGATTCAACGCGAGCCAGCAATCAACGATGCAATCTCACCGTACCTCATCGAGTACAAAGCCTCAGCACCAGACACGCCAGTTTGGGCAAATCTGGTTAAAGGGCTCGATAAACGCGAGAAACATACCATTGCAGCTATTGATGGCAATGTTCTGACATTCTCTACCCCAGTTGCACATACGCTCGAGCAAGCCGATACCTGGCAAGTGAAAAAAGTCACCTCTTATGAAAACGTCGGGATTGAGAACATGACGATTTCTGGCAACTGGCACGAAGAATTTGTCCATCATGAAAGTGCCTTGCACGACAGTGGTTATAGCTTGTTAGCACTTAATCGAGTTCATGACAGCTGGGTAAGAAACATTGAACTACGCGATTTCAACCAAGGAGGCGTGCTATGGAATACCTACAATGTGACGGTTGATGACGTCACGCTGTCCGGAACGCCGGGACACCTTGCTTTCACTATCATGTACGGCAACTACAACTTAATTGAAAACATTACCGACAACTCTCACGCTTGGCATGCGCCTGGCGTATCGAAATACTCGATTGCCAATGTGTACAAAAACAGCCAATACGCCGCTGACTCCTCTATTGATTTGCACGGTGAGCAGTCCATGCACAACCTATTCGATAACATGAAGGGCGGATGGATTTATGGTCGCTGGGGCGCGAGTTCTGGCAACCAACCAAACCATCTAAAAGGGCTCACTTTCTGGAATCCTGTCAACACTGGCGTAAGCGCAAATGAATTTATGTTTATGAAGGATGATGGCATTTACGGTCGTGTGATTATGCCTTACATCATCGGGATGACGGGCTCAGAATTCTCTGTCGCACCACAAGCCAAGTACATCAATACCATGATCGAAAACGGCACTGCGAACTACTCCGAAGTACCCGATGAAAGCCTTAAGCAAGCACATTTGGAGTCTATCGGTACGGCGGTTGAACCAGCATCACTGTTCGATGCACAGTTGAATTTACGCCATGCTAAGTAACCGATGAATTCGAGGTAAAGCCGAAAGGCGATGTCACTTAATAATATCGACAGGAGGCTCAAGTCGAGCCTCCTATAACAACCAGAAGCTGTCCTTATGAAAACCTCCGCAACACTCAATATCCTGCACTTCTTAGAGAAGCTCGACCCTTTTGATAAGCTCCCCACAGAGATCGTTGAGCAGCTCGCCGAACTCGTAGTGGTGCGTTACCTCGCGAAGGGAGAAACTATAGACGAAGAAACTCTAAGTCAGTCGGCGCACTTGTACTTCATTCGCTCAGGTGCAATTGAGCAAAAAGACTCGACAGGAGGTTTGTTGGCTCGATTGGGAGAAAATGACCAGTTTGGGTTTACCTTCTTTCAAGATTCTTCCCTTCAATCACAACGTTATCAGGTCTACGCACTAGACAGCACCTTGCTTTACTCCATCCCCTACGAAGCTGTGCGTAAGGTGATGAGCAGCGCAAGCGCAACGACAGATTGCTTTGATCCACAAGCACCAAAACGTCTAAACAGTGCTGTCAATCACTCGCAACACAAGGAAAACAAAAGTTTATTCTTCAGAACTGTAAAAGACATCGCGAGTGAAAACATTACGTCTGTGGACTATCTCACCCCAATCCAAGACGTAGCAGAACGAATGTGTTCTCGTCCTAAAAGCTCTTGTGCCGTCGTAGAAAAAAGCGGTGAATTGGTGGGAGTCATTACCGATCGAGACATGACTATGAAAGTGGTGGCGAAAGGGCTCCCACTCACGACGCCAGTTCACCAAATCATGACCTCTCCTGTAACCGTGATCGATGAAGACGAGCGGATCATTGAAGCCATTTCACTCATGCTAGAGCACAATATCCGGAGCCTGCCTGTCATATCAAAAGGGCAAGTCTGCGGACTGCTTACGACCACCCACTTAGTACACAACCACCGTACCCAATCGTTGTTTTTGATTGAGAAGATTCGCTACGCTGATTCTATCGAAGCTCTTGCCAAGCTGCGCGACGAGAAAGATTCGATTTTTCAGGCGCTAGTTGAAAACGGCACCTCCTCAAACCTACAAGGCAAAATCATGTCGATGATCATGGATGCGTTTACTCGCAGAATCATTGAACTAACGGAAAAGGTACTTGGTCCTGCGCCTTGTAAGTATGCTTGGATGGTGGCTGGTTCTCATGCGCGTAATGAAGTGCATCTCTTATCTGACCAAGACAATGCCATCGTCGTTGAAGATGACAAATTCCAAGAGCACCAACTGTACTTTGCCCACCTTGCGATGCGAGTTTGCAACGCCCTAGCGGCTTGTGGCTACCCACTTTGCGATGGTAAATATATGGCGGCATCTCCTCAGTGGTGTCAGCCTTTGCAACGTTGGAAACACTATTACAATAAATGGGTTTCTAGCCCGGAGTACAATCAGTTATTGAATATCAGTGTGTTCCTAGAGACACGCGCCATCTATGGCTCTTATGAGTTAGTCGAGGAGTTACAAGATCACCTCAACGATTGTATTCAACACAACTCGAGCTTCTTGCCATGCTTGACGCGAGATGCCATTAACATTTCACCACCACTGAGCATCTTTAATAACTTGGTGGTAGAGAAAGGTGGGGAGCACAGCAATACCTTAAACATCAAAAAGTACGCCTTGAATCTCATCGTAGATTTAGCGCGAATTTTCAGCCTCTCGGTAGGATGCAAGCTTGCTGGCACAGAGGAGCGATTTCGTTATGCTATGACTCATAAAGCCATTTCTGAAGATGCCTGCGAGAGCATTATTGAAGCGCTGCGATTCATTAGCCAAGTTCGCTTCCGCCATCAGTTGCATGCTATACAAAACGGGCATATACCCGATAACCACATCGCACCCGATCAATTCAGCAGTTTTGAAAGAAAGCACCTCAAAGAAGCGTTTAAAATCATCGGTAATTTGCAAGACGTCGCAAAGCTCAGGTTTGTAAAGGGAAACCAATAAGCCATGTTGACGAGTCTAAAACACAAGTTCCACTTGGAGAACATCGAGACACTTCGACAACATATCGAAGAGCAAGGTGAATGGGTTGGCGGTTGGGGAACCTATCTCAGCACTCCATTACCCTCTGTCACGTCACCACTTCAACAGCTTAAATATGTCGCTATTGACTTCGAGACAAGTGGACTCGATTTTAAACACGACCAGATTTTGTCTATTGGTTTAGTGCCATTCAGTTTTCAACAGATCGAACTGTCGACCGTTGACGAGCTTTTTATTTCACACGGGCAATACATCACCGCTAAAAGTGCCAGCGTGAACCAATTAACCCCCAAGCACCTCAGCCAAGGGCTTACTATCGATGCAGCGATGAATAAACTCTTTGAAACCTTGGCAGGAAAAGTGGTATTAGCTCATGGAGCATTCATTGAGAAAGGCTTCCTGTCACGCTACCTCAGCAAAAAGTTTGGCATCGTTAAACTTCCCTTTTACTTTATCGATACAATGGAGCTCGAACGACGATTCTTATCATCAAACCTTGCCCATAGCCCTGCCAGCTTTCAGCTTGATGACCTCAGGGAGAACCTTGGATTCCCTGCTTACTACAACCACAGCGCAGCAAGTGATGCGTTAGCATGTGCCGAGCTTTTTATTGCCAGAGTGCATAAAACGACTTCACTCGCCAATGCCGCTCTACACAAGGTAATGTCGTAAATCCGCTGGAGCCCATCAATAAAAAAGCACCACATCTTTCAACATGGTGCTTTTTGGGGGAAATTCAGGGGCGGTCTATAGCACGGCTTTGCGGCTTGGTAGGAACACTTCGCCTAACATACAGCGTACAGAGCCACCGCCAATCGATTCGATGGTAGAAACGTCGAATGGCAGCAACTTACCGTGTGTCGCTAATTGATTTCTTTGTGCTGGTGAGAACGCATCGTAAGCCGATTGAGACATAGCAATGACCTTATCGCCGCGTACCGTTTCCAGTTGAAGGATGTTGCCGCAGAACTGGTTCATCTGCTCAAGTGAAATCGAGATAACCTGCTTGTCTTTCGCCAACGATTTAAGCACAAAGCGGCGTTCAAACTCAGGGATCACTTCATCACAAATCACGCAAAACTGCTCACCCACAGCCATCATCACGTTAGTGTGGTAAATCGGAGCACCAGAAGGCAAACGGGTTTGAAAAGAAATCACGCGATCATAACCAATGCGCTTGGCGTAATCTTCTAAAACCAGACGATCGCAACGTTGTGAGAGCGCGGCATAAACGGTTTTGTTGAAGTGATCGAACACCATTACGCCCGTGCTTTCTAGGTAGGCTTCTTCATCCAGATATTCAATCAGTGAGTCTTGTTGATGCACTTCACGACCTGCGTGCGCTAATGCAGCGACCAACGCATCCGGACGAACTTCATGCTGACGGTTTTCACATGCCATCGGGAAGGTATACAAAGTGCCTTCTGGGGTAGTGCTAAACCAGTTATTAGGGAAAACCGCATCTGGCGTGGCAATTTCTGATTGAGGGTAATCAAACTCAACGACTTGCACGCCTTCTTTACGCAAGGTTTCAACCATCGCGGAAAATTCAGCCATGGTGTTACGTGAGACTTCTTCTTGAGTCAGAGAAACTTGGTGTTGAAACTCGTTGTCTTGCGCAGTTTCTTCGTTAAAACGAAACTCTTTAGGTGGCACCATCACAACGCAATTTGCGGTATGACGCAGAGCACTTTGCGTGCTTTCTTCTTTTCCATGTGCATTCTGAGGCACTGATTCGTGTAATAGCATCCAATACATTCCTTTTCACTAGAATGATGAGATTGTAAATTTATTGTTAACCGCGGTTTTGCTGTTTTTAATAATAAATCCATCAACCAAAAGTAAATATTTTGGTATAAGACCGGATTAACCCGACTTTTTATTGTCACTTTGTCGATTTACTGTTTTGTGACGCATGAATGGTCATCTCAAGAATAATGCACTAGCGAATTCTTTATAACCAACTAGTTACATTTAAAAGGCAATCGGTTAGACTATTTTTTCGCCTCTCACACATACGCAAATACGTCTGCTTTTCTGGCTAGCAGACCACAATATGTCTTATCTCCACGTTCAGGATTTCTGCCTCGTCCAAGGCAAGAAGAATTGACGGATTCACCCTCTGACGTGGCAATGCTTTAACTTTAGGATGAGTTATGTTTAAACGATTTGAAGGCTTTACCGAGCCGTTCCCCAAATCACAGCCTGACCAACCCCCAACTGGGATTTACGCCTTCTTGCGCCATTACACGCGCGGCTTTGAGAAACCGCTGATCATCATGTCGATCATGTCGACGATTGTGGCGATCGTAGAAGTATCTCTGTTTGGTGCCATGGGTCAGTTGGTTGATTGGCTATCCACCAGCAATCCAGAAACCTTTTTGCAAGACAACAAAGCAGACCTTATTTTCTACGGCTCTTTATTGCTGATTGTCATGCCGATTTTGGTGGTGGTTTACTCACTGCTGATTCACCAAACCCTGCTGGGTAACTACCCAATGTCGGTACGTTGGCTTGCGCACCGTTACTTGCTAAATCAAAGCCTGAACTTCTATCAGGATGATTTTGCAGGACGTGTCGCCACCAAGGTGATGCAAACCTCTCTGGCGGTGCGAGAAACCGTCATGAAGACGATGGATGTGTTCGTCTACGTCTTAGTTTACTTCACCAGCATCATCGTGATGTTAGCCGCCGCTGATTGGCGTTTGATGATCCCAATGTTGGTGTGGCTACTGGCGTACATCGCCATTCAGATCCACTTTGTTCCGAAACTAAAGGCCGTGGCGACTGAGCAAGCCGATGCACGCTCCACCATGACAGGGCGCATTGTCGACAGCTATACCAACATTCAAACTGTGAAGCTGTTCTCGCACAGTAAACGAGAGACCGAGTACGCCGAAGAAGGCATGAAAGGCTTCTTGAATACTGTGTATCGCCAAATGCGCTTGGTGACCGGCTTCGATGTAGCAGTAGAGATTTCCAATTATCTATTGGTGTTCTCGGTGGCTGCGCTATCGATTTACTTGTGGTTGGATAGCGCGATTAGCGTTGGTGCCATTGCAATTGCTATCAGCTTAGCCCTGCGTATCAATGGTATGTCGATGTGGATCATGTGGGAAGTCGGTGCCCTATTCGAAAACTTGGGTACTGTCGTAGATGGCATGAAGACGCTATCTAAACCTATCGACATCAAAGACAAAGCCGATGCGAAAGATCTGCAAGTTTCTCAAGGCGGCATCCACTTCGATAACGTGAGCTTCCATTATGGTGAGAAAAAGGGCGTGATAAACAACCTCGACCTTAATATCAAACCGGGTGAGAAAGTGGGCTTAGTTGGACGATCTGGCGCGGGTAAATCCACCTTAGTGAACTTGCTATTGCGCTTCCACGATGTAGAGGAAGGTTGCATCAAGATTGATGGGCAGGAAATCTCGAGCGTCACGCAAGACTCGCTACGCTCGAATATTGGTATGGTGACGCAAGATACGTCTTTGCTACACCGCTCAATCCGCGACAATATCTTGTATGGCAACCCAGATGCGACTGAAGAAGACCTGATTAAAGCGACTAAGCAAGCGCACGCACACGAGTTTATCGAAACCCTAACCGACCCGTTCGGCAACGTGGGTTACGACGCACAAGTCGGTGAGCGTGGTGTGAAGCTGTCTGGTGGTCAACGCCAGCGTATTGCGATTTCACGCGTACTGCTAAAAGACGCACCTTTGCTGGTACTTGATGAAGCGACTTCAGCACTGGATTCAGAAGTTGAAGCCGCCATTCAAGAAAGCTTGAACGAGCTGATGCAAGGCAAAACCGTTATCGCCATCGCGCACCGTTTGTCGACCATTGCGCAAATGGATCGCTTGATTGTGCTTGATAAAGGCAACATCGTCGAACAAGGCACACACAAAGAGCTTATTGCCAACAACGGCATTTACGCTCAGCTTTGGGCGCACCAAACAGGTGGCTTCCTTGGGGAAGAGCTCGAGGGTTAACGTTCTTAAATTGCAGTAAATCACCAAACTAAAACGGCGCAATAAGCGCCGTTTTTTCATTCGATTTTGCTATGTCGAGCCGCTTTCCCAAGAAGACACCCCACACAAATAGTGATGGTGATCACTTATTTTCTCAGATATAAAACAATTTTGTGGGTGAAAGTCACACTTTTTCTGGTAGTATGGCGTCCCGTTGCGTAATCGTTAGTAGTGGACACAACGCAGAGTAGCAAGCTGGATTCATTTGTAATTTCACTTTTTGAGAAACAGCTATACTCAATTGATGGCTTAGTTATTAATCTAATAATAAGGTAATTAGCTTATGTGTAAATGTGGTTCAATGCAGATCGTACAAGTAAAACCAAGTTGGGCAGACAAATTATTCGGCTACTCAGAGCGCTGGAAATGCCAACTTTGTTGTAAGGTCTTCCGCTTCTAAAAACACAATAAAAGTACACTTAGAATTTCTAAGAAAAAGCAGTGACCCGGCAGTGAATGTCGGGTTTTGTTTTTTTAGCGCTAACCTATTTCATCCCGCCTAAAAGCAGACCCAATCAAGCTCAACCTAGCATCTCTCTACCAGTTAGGTATAGAATCATGCCCACTTATTACTTCATCAATTCATACATAATCGGTCACTATGAACAAAAGTTTGCTGACTAATATCCTCGCGATCGCCATGATGGGCGCGGGATACCACATTCAAAATGATTACCTTTGGTTCGCGGGTCTATTCGCTTTTTCTGGCGCTATCACCAACTGGTTAGCGATTCACATGCTGTTTGAAAAAATACCCGGCTTGTACGGTTCAGGTGTCATTCCAGCTCGTTTCGAAGAGTTTAAATTGGCAATCAAAAACTTGATGATGGAGCAATTCTTTACCGAAGCGAACATCGATCGTTTCCTAAACAAGGAAATGGCTGGCGGCGTAAACATCAACCTAGAACCAGTGATCGAGAAAGTCGACTTAAACCCAGCCTTTGATTCTCTAGTGGAAGTCATTGAAGGTTCTCAATTTGGCGGCATGCTCGCAATGTTTGGTGGCGCAGAAGCGCTACAACCAATGCGTCAGCCATTTGTTGAGAAGATGCAAGAGTCCATCATCGAACTGAGCAAGAGCGACAGCATCAAAGAAGCACTCAAAGAGCAGTTAGAGTCACCAGCAATGATGGATGAAATCAAACAGAATATTGAAAGCATCATCGATCAGCGCCTAAGTGAATTGACGCCAGCGCTGGTAAAAGAGATCGTACAGAAGATGATTAAAGAACATCTTGGCTGGCTCGTCGTTTGGGGTGGGGTATTTGGTGGTCTGATCGGCGTACTGACAACTTTCGTCAGTGCCTAAGTGCCATCTAATCACTAATGCTGATTAACTCGCATTAAGAACTCAAAAGGAGCCCAATTGGCTCCTTTTTTGTATCTGTGTTTCGCACACTTTGTGCAATTTAACCAAGCAGCTCGGGGTTCACCCCAAAGCCCGTCTTGTGTTCTTCAATGACCACTTCACTACGAGTTTGTATCACACCAGGCAACGTCCCAAGCTTACTCGACATAAACTCTTGGTAAGCCTTCATGTTCTTCACTCGCACTTTGATCATGGTATCGAAGTCACCTGACAGCGAATAGCACTCTTCTATTTCAGGCATTAACTCTACCGCTTTAGCAAACTTCTCAAAAATCGAAAAGCTGGTTTGATCTAAGCGAATATGGATGAAGACCTGCACATCCAACCCAAGCTTCTCCGCATTGAGCTCGGCATGATAACCATTTATGTAGCCTTCTTTCTCTAACCGTTTGACACGCTCAGAGCATGGTGATGTGGTTAAGTTAACCTGCTTTGCCAGTTCTACGACCGGAATTCGCCCACGAGAATGCAGCACTCTCAAAATTTGCAAATCAATTCTGTCTAATTGGTAACTCATTAACCACATCCTTGTAACAACTCAGGAGTCATCAGAGTAATAGTAACTATTCAGTTTGCAAATAGTGATATCAACAACGTGTGAAACCTGCATACATTTAACGTTTGCCCAGCACAAAAATTCATCAAATAGTCAAAAAATAAAAACATTTATCTGCATAATTTATAAATCAACACACCAATATTGGCGACTTTATTAATCAGATAATTTTGTTAACAAAATAATGGAATGATGAACTTTGAAGAGAAAAACATGAGCTGCAGAGAAAAGAAATGAGCCAAATGATAAGGCAATAATAGGTAAAAATATTAAGGAGAAAGCAATGTTAACCCTACAACTCGCGTACAAACCATTTGGCGTTGGAGAATGGACGTACACGACCGTCTCACACGAAGTCGCAAAGTCTCTGGCGTCTGAATATGCGTCTTACGGCTGGCCAGTTATGATCGACGGATTGCCATTCGCAACAGAAAAAGATCTTGCTGCGTAAGCGTCAATTACATAATTGCTGATGTCTGTCGCGCTGGATGCTGAACCACTTCACCAATAGCGCGATGGTTACAACAACGGCAGTAGTACTGCGGTTCCATCTCGTAGTAATGCTCACCCGATACAAACTTTGCCATCAACTGAGTAAAACTGACGACTTTGCCAGTTAGCGTGGCGATATGCTCTGGTTCACAACGCTTCATGATCACTTTATGCTGCGTTGATCTTCTACAAACTGAGCAATAAATATCCGGCATTTCTCTTCTCCCTGATTTTCTGTGCTACTGACAATTGACATATTTTGTTCAAAATAATTCCACAATTAAAAAGCCCCTTTAGTTTTTTGTGCCCCACATCCAAAAAATTCCGCACACGTGCCTGAAAACTGAGACCTTGGTCAGACCTCAACTTTTGTATCAAATTATGAACAATAACGCCTATGTATGTAATACTATGAGATACTACGCATAAGTAATTGTCACTGTGTATTTTTTACATTCGGCATTAAAGAGCGTCTTGATTCCGACAGGTGAGAGAGAACGGATACCTCTCTTCCGACTCGTGTAATTTACAGTGTGAATTGTGCACAAAAAAAATCGCACTACCCCTCGCGCAGTTCAATGCGGATTTGATGCGAATAACTAAACCTGAAAGCGTTCCGCAAACTAAAGAAAGCACTGAGTATACGGTGGGACTTGCCTCTTAGATTTGTTGTTCAGCGAAACTAAGCGGCTCTCATCGTGACATTATGATGTGCAAAAGATAACTAGATAGAACATGGAGTCATTGGCATGGAAAGCCTCGCAAAATCTCTCAATCAACAAGGGTTCCGCTGTCATGCGCTAGATCGAAAGGTCAAAGTAGAACTCGGTAGCTTTGGGCAATACGTTTACGTTATTAAGGACTACCAAACTGGTCACTATTTGGTTCAGCGCCATTTAACCATCCAAATCGCGACGTTTATCCTTATGCTGATTACAGGTCTGTATGGCTTAGTAACCAAAGGAAGTGGTATCAGCGCGGTCCTTGCGGCTATCTCCGTTGGTGGGCTAATAAACCTGATTTTAATTGAAGTGAAATCTCAGCCGCTTACACAAGCTCTGCGTAAACTGTCAAACATAAGCAGCGAGGAAATTCGAAGTGATCATTCATGAGACCTCACAAAACCTACCAAAGAACAATCCGTTCTTATTCAGCATTTGGTTTCTATCACTCACCTACTTTGCTTATATAGGCGGTTACCTATGGTTAATAGGGGCAGGATTGGCTGTATTTATTCTATTGCTGTACGTATTACATCTATCTAAGCGTAAGTGGTTTACGCCAAAATCGATCAGCATTGAGCCCGCTTCTAACAGTTTGAAGTACCATCAAGATTCTACAGTGTACTTTCGTATTCCATTGAATGAAATCAGCAAGGTTCAAATTGAGAAAGAACCTTTCAGTAATAACTGCTTGATGCTCTACACCGCCACAGATTCCTATCAGGTTCCAAATTCCAACAACTTCGATAAACTACAATTAGCGCAATTAATGAAACAGATCGAAGAGAAAATTGATGATAGAGATAGTCAAAGCGCAAACGAATGACATTATACCCAAGTGACTTCAAGATGCAGGATTCAGAGCGTTGTCATTGATTCGAGTTCAAGGAAAACAACACAGCGTAATAGCCAGCTCTTTCCAAGTTGT
>NZ_JAKRGG010000027.1:0-72591 GCF_022347645.1 Vibrio sp. MMH1-50 | reverse complement strand
CTCAAATGACTAAGTCACAAATTCTATCGCAAGCGTCAAGCTCAATCCTTGCGCAAGCGAAACAAGCGCCTAACTCAGCGCTAAGCCTACTAGGTTAATTTTTAACCTAAAGGCAAGAACCTCATTGGCTCGTGGTGAGAGATGAGCGAGTAAACCCAGCTTCGGCTGGGTTTTTTTCTGCCTGTTTTGGATTAATAACCCAGCAGCTAGCCAACCCATTGAATATTAGAGATTCATCACACTTCAGTAAGCTAAAGAAAATAATCGCAAAAAATTGAAAATTTCTCCTAAAGGATATTTATAGGTCGCCGTTAAAGGGACTGAGAGAAATGAGATGTACCTAAGTGAGGTGAGAGACACGACGGTGCATCAACTAAAGCCTTAAGGAGATCAATTATGGCGATTAACGTTAATACTAACGTTTCTGCGATGACCGCACAGCGTTACCTAAACCAAGCGGCTGAAGGTCAACAAAAATCAATGGAGCGTTTGTCTTCGGGTTATAAAATCAATAGCGCGAAAGATGATGCTGCAGGTCTACAGATTTCTAACCGTTTGAACGCACAGAGCCGTGGTCTAGACATGGCTGTGAAAAACGCGAACGATGGTATTTCTATTGCACAGGTTGCTGAAGGTGCAATGAATGAATCTACCAACATCCTACAACGTATGCGTGACCTATCGCTTCAATCTGCGAACGGTTCGAACTCAAAATCAGAACGTGTAGCGATCCAAGAAGAAGTAACAGCGCTTAACGACGAGCTAAACCGTATCGCTGAAACAACCTCTTTCGGTGGTAACAAGCTTCTAAACGGTACTTACGGTACTCAATCTTTCCAAATCGGTGCGGACTCTGGTGAAGCAGTAATGCTTTCTATGGGTAACCTACGTTCTGATACTTCTGCAATGGGTGGTAAGAGCTACGCAGCAGAAGACGGTAAAGATGCGTCATGGACAGTGAGCGATAAAACTGAACTGAAAATGACGTACACCAACAAGCAAGGCGAAGAGCAAGAGCTTACTGTCCAAGCAAAACAAGGCGACGATATTGAGCAGCTAGCGACTTACATCAACGGTCAAAGCGAAGATGTAAAAGCGTCTGTTGGTGAAGATGGCAAACTACAAGTATTTGCTTCTTCTCAAAAAGTAACGGGTGACGTTGAGTTCTCTGGTAACCTAGCGGGTGAGATCGGCTTCGGTGACGCAAAAGACGTAACGGTTAAAGACATCGACGTAACAAGCGTTGCAGGCTCTCAAGAAGCGGTAGCTATCATTGATGGCGCACTAAAATCAGTAGACAGCCAACGTGCGTCTCTTGGTGCATTCCAAAACCGTTTCAACCACGCTATCAGCAACCTAGACAACATTAACGAGAACGTTAATGCGTCTAACAGCCGTATTAAAGATACTGACTACGCGAAGGAAACAACGGCAATGACTAAGTCGCAAATCCTTCAACAAGCAAGTACTTCAATCTTGGCTCAAGCGAAGCAGTCACCATCTGCAGCGCTAAGCTTGTTGGGCTAATCGGGTCGACTCAGCCTAGTGATTACGTCACCAAAGCGATAGACCTATCGTTAGCCCATAAGGTGGAAGGGAGATTGTAATGGAAATATCCTCCTACACATCGAACATCCAGCCTTACGGCACACCGAGTGGCACAAAAGTTGCTAAAGAAAATGGCGTAGGCGCGCCAAGCACAGCAAGTTCAAACGGTACCGCTTCGCCTGTAAAAGCGAACGATGCCGAACGCGATCTCTCTGTTCAAGCTGCACTTGAAATGGCGGATACCCGCCAAGAGCTGAACAGAGAAGAACGCGAAAAAATGGTTAAGCAAATGAATGAATTTGTCGACGCCATGAATAAGGGAGTGGCGTTTCGTGTTGATGAAGAATCGGGTCGAGACGTCGTGACGATATACGAAGCCACAACCGGTGATGTTATTCGTCAAATTCCTGATGAAGAAATGCTAGTGGTTTTGCGTCGCCTAGCTGAACACACAGCTAACAGCGGTTTGTTAGTTGAAAAGGTGTAAGTCGTTTTTGAGGTGATTTGATGAGTTTAGGCCCTTTGGGGATGTCTGGCGGCATGGATATCAATTCCATGGTCAGCAAAATTGTGGATGCCGAGCGTGTGCCAAAGCAGCAACGCATCGACAACGAGCGTGCGACAATTGACGCCAGCATCAGTGCCTACGGGCGACTCAGAGAATCGTTGGATACGATGAAGAATCTCATGACGAACTTTCGTCAGGAGAAGGCTTTTGCTGTTCGTACGGTAGATACTACCGACGATGCAGTGGTATCTGCGACCGCAACAACAGACGCTATAGCCGGTAAGTATGCTATCGATGTGTTGCAGCTTGCACAGAGTCATAAAGTGGCTTCTGACGTTTTGCCAGAAGATGCTAAGTTTGGACCTGGTAAGCTGCAGATTTCTCTTGGTGATGACACCTTCGACGTTAATGTCCGTTCTAGTTCTAAGCTAGTTGATGTCGTTCGTGGAATTAACGGCGCTAAGGATAACCCTGGCGTACGTGCTTCCGTTATTAACGACGTAGAAGGGCCGCGTTTGATCCTTGCTTCGAATCTATCGGGCAAGGACCATCAAATTAAAGTCAGTGTGGATGCCGATGCAGGTAACCCGCTGAAACATTTCGAATACAAAACTCTAGAAGACCGAGTGAACGCGCTTGAAGAAGCTCGTGAAGCGGCTGAAGCCGTACTTGGACCTCTAAAAGAACCAGAATCAACAACCGATGCAGGCCAACCAGAACAGGTGGATGCAGACGGCAATCCTATACCTCCTGAAGAACAAAAAGCGGCAGAAAGTGCGCAAGATGGCGCATCCGATGAACCGATCTCTGCATCCGGCGCTGCTGCGGCGAAAGCTGGACAAGAAGCGATTGATGCCGCTAACAAGCGTGCAAGTATGCGCCCACAAGACAGCATTCCCGGTTGGACTGAAACGGCTTCAGGAACACTTCTCGATTCTTACCGTCCACCGGAACTCGAACTGGATGAGAAAGCGATTGATAAAGCGCCAGATGTTCCTGGGTGGGATAACACCGCCTCAGGCACACTCACCGATTCATACGTAACAACGAAAGAAGCGAAACAACAGCTCGAACAAGAAAAAGCGGAAATCGAGCAAAAGATTGCGGATGAAAAACAAGAGCTTGACCAAAAGGTTGAACGAGGTGAGCTAACTGAAGCGCAAGCAAAACAAATTCATCGAGCCAAGCTTGAGCCAGAGGAGCGCGAACGTCTTGAAAAAATAGACGTAGCAGAAGCCAAAATCGCAGAAGCAGAGAAGTCTTTTGAAGCGTACTCGGGCATGATGGAAGTACAAGCTGGGCAAGACTCGCAAGTGATGCTTGATGGCGTTGCACAGCTATCTAGTCACAACAACGTGATTGAAGATGCTATTGAAGGTGTCAACTTGACCCTTAAAGGCAAGTCCGAAGTAGGTAAACCTCCTGCTGAAATCGGCGTAGAATACGACCGCGGCAGCGTGCGTAATGACATTGAAAACTTTGTCTCTGCTTACAACTCGTTCTACCAAACATCGAAAGCACTATCGAGTGTTGACCCTACCACTGGTCAGAAAGGGCCGCTTGCGGGCGACAGTACAGTGCGTAATGCCGATGCGAGGCTGAAAGCGGTATTCTCAACGGCGATTGACAAAGCACCAGAAGATTTAAAATCCCTGACTGAGTTCGGTATCACGACCACACGCCAGGGCACATTAGAGATTAACTACGACATGCTGGATCGCCAGTTGAACAACAACTTTAACGAGTTGGAAAAGTTCTTTGGTGGTAATACCGGTTTTGCCAAACGCGTGGAAGACGCGATTCAGGGCATTACAGGGTTTACTGGCAGTATTCGTACTCGTGAAAAAAGCTTAACTGAGCAGAACTACCGTTTAGGTGATGACCAAGCGGCATTAGATCGCCGTATGGATAGCCTTGAAAAACGCACCCACGCTAAGTTTGCCGCTATGCAAGATGCCACGGGTAAGATGCAAGGGCAGTTGGGCGCATTGATGAACGCGTTGGGTCAATAGATGCGAAGTGAACTCATTGAAATTAGTGATATTGATCAACTAATTGCGCAAGAACTAGAAAAAGTCGACTTTAATGCTGAAGAAATTCTTCGCTTGGTCGATATCAGGGAACGGTTATTGCAAAACCTGCTACCCATTGTCGAGAGCAATCCGTTGGTGAAGCAGGAAGCAGAGTGGCAAGACTTGCTCACTCGTACCAAAAGAATTGTTGAGCTGATGCAAAACGAAACCACGAACGTTGGTAAAGAGCTACATAAGTTCCGTTATGGTAAGCGTTCGCTTCAGCAGTACAAAAAATTTATATAAAAGAGGAATACTATGCGCGGTTCTTTGCAAGCATACAAAAAGGTATCAGTCGACAGCCAGCTGAGTGCGGCGTCTCCGCACAAAGTCATTCAAATGCTAATGGCAGGTGCGATTGAGCGTCTGATCCAAGGTAAAGCAGCAATGCAAGCAGGCAACATTCCAGCAAAAGGCGAGCGTCTAGGTAAAGCGTTAGACATCATAATTGCGCTACGCAGCTGCCTTTCAATGGACGATGGTGGTGACATTGCTTCAAACTTAGATTCACTTTACGAGTTTATGATCACTCAGATTTCTGCCGCGAACCACCAAAACGATCCTCAACCGATCGACGACGTTATCGACATCATCCGTGAGATCAAATCAGCGTGGGACCAGATCCCAACTGAGTTCCACAACCTAACTGCTGCAGAAGTAGGCATTTAATAAAGAAAACAATACCTTACTGATTTGGTAGGGTATTGTGTCTGATTGCACATCAAGTCGTTCAGCAAAGTTACAATCAAGCTCACACCTCTTTATTGCTTGGTTGCCTTATTTTTTTATTCAAATAAAATAGAAGTCATTAGTGGCCCTAATGGCTTTTTTTTGTTGCTGATTTTCCTATTTTGTCTATCGTTAATTGAGAGTGGTCCCACCTTTTCTGACACTCAATTGCGCAAATCAAGGTCTGGCCGCAACAACCCCATAATAAAGGCAATCATTCTTACTTATGCAAGGTTTGGCAAAGCTGCTTGTAATCGATGACGACGCACCAAGTCGTTTAAATATAAGCAATATATTGGAATTTGTTGGAGAAAGTTGCGAAGCTGTCAGTTCTGATCAGCTAGGCGATGTAGACTGGTCTAGTGTTTGGTCAGGTTGTATTGTGGCTAACATCTCTGCCGGTCAGGCTGCGACAGCAGTAATGACACAACTCAACGAAGCGTACCATATCCCTCTTCTCGTCATGGGCTCTTTCCCATTGCCTGTTGATGACTTGCCAAATTTTGTCGGTGAATTAGAGCAACCTCTAAACTACCCGCAACTTAGCGAAGCGTTACGTCACTGCAAAGACTTTCTTGGTCGCAAAGGTGTGAACGTTGTTGCAAGTGCTCGCAAAAACACTCTTTTCCGCAGTCTCGTTGGTCAAAGCCGTGGTATCCAAGAAGTTCGTCATTTGATTGAACAAGTATCAGGTACAGAGGCAAACGTCTTGATCTTGGGTGAATCAGGGACAGGTAAAGAAGTGGTGGCGCGCAATATCCATTATCATTCTGCTTACCGCAACGGTCCGTTTGTGCCAATTAACTGTGGTGCGATTCCACCAGAGCTTTTAGAAAGTGAGCTGTTTGGTCATGAAAAAGGTGCATTTACCGGAGCTTTAACGGCACGTAAAGGTCGTTTTGAATTAGCAGAAGGTGGCACGATCTTCCTTGATGAGATTGGTGATATGCCAATGTCTATGCAAGTGAAGCTGTTGCGCGTATTGCAAGAGCGCTGCTTTGAGCGTGTTGGTGGCAATATGACGATCAAAGTAAACGTTCGTGTTGTAGCTGCAACTCACCGTGATCTAGAAACCATGATCGACGATGGCACGTTCCGTGAAGACCTCTTTTACCGCTTGAATGTATTCCCAATTGAAATGCCTGCGCTAAAAGCGCGTAAGCAAGACATTCCTTTGCTGCTGCAAGAGCTAATGACGCGTCTTGAAGCTGAAGGCGGACAACCAATTTGCTTCACTCCTCGTGCTATCAACTCGCTGATGGAACACAACTGGCCAGGTAACGTACGTGAACTTGCTAACCTTGTTGAGCGTATGGTGATCCTATACCCGAATAGCTTGGTCGACGTGAATCATCTTCCGACTAAATACCGCTACAGTGATATTCCTGAGTTCCAACCTGAAGGGAACCCATTCACAACAGTGGAAGAGCAAGAGCGTGATGTATTCCAAGATATCTTCTCTGAAAACTTCAGCTTTGAAGAGCAGAGCGATCTTGACCACAACATGAATGCACCTCAAGCACTGCCACCGGAAGGAGTCAACTTGAAAGAGTTGCTAGCCGATATGGAGGTCAACATGATCAGCCAAGCGTTAGAAGCGCAAGGCGGTGTAGTGGCACGAGCGGCAGATATGCTCGGTATGCGTCGTACGACATTGGTTGAGAAAATGCGTAAATACAACCTACAGCGCTAGGTTTATCTGATAGCCAAAGTTCACACTTTCAACGGTGATTGGTTATCTTTTCTGATAACGAAAGCACCATTTTCCTAGTGTCAACTTCTTGTCGTTCGCATAACGCTATGATAAATATAGAAAATAGCTTGGTACGCTAATTGCTTACCAAGCTATTTTAGTTTGTAAGTGGCGACAATTCGACAGGCAGTGAATGGACAACAACACTAACCAATCCCATTTAGACTCAGTAGAGAATCAGGTAGAGCGTTATAAACAGGTTCTGGACGTAATGCCGGCTGGCGTGATCTTGTTAGACACGCACGGAGTGGTCCGTGAAGCCAACCCGGAAGCGCATCGAATTCTTGAGATTCCATTAGTCAACGAGAAATGGTTCAACATCATCCAAGCGGTTTTTGATCCGCGTGAAGATGATGGTCATGAAATTTCACTGCGCAATGGTCGCAAAGTGCGTTTGGCTATCTCTGCCTCGGCGACGGGTCAGCTTATCCTGATCACTGACCTAACAGAAACCCGCTTACTGCAATCTCGCGTGAGTGACTTACAACGTTTGTCATCACTCGGTCGTATGGTGGCGTCGCTCGCTCATCAAGTTAGAACGCCTTTATCAAGTGCGATGTTATATGCATCAAATTTAGGTGCGCCGAATCTCCCTCCTGCGACAAGAGAGCGATTTCAGAGCAAATTAATGGATCGACTGCACGATTTGGAGAAGCAGGTTAATGATATGCTGCTTTTTGCCAAAGGTGGTGATAATAAAGTCATTAAGCCATTTAACATTGCTCAGCTGGTGGCTGAATATCAGCCCATGGTGGAAACCGCACTGAAAAACAACAGCATCGATTACTTCCTAGAAGTTGAGGAAGAGCAGACTGAGCTATTAGGTAACGCGAATGCCATTGCTTCAGCATTGAGTAACTTAGTGATGAACGCGATTCAGATGTCAGGCAAAGAATCGCAAATCGATGTCTTTTTCCGCCCGGTAAACGGTGAACTGCGCATTTCTGTGCAAGACAGCGGACCGGGTATACCAAAAGAACTACAAGCCAAAATTATGGAGCCCTTCTTTACCACGCGTTCTCAAGGAACGGGGTTGGGACTTGCTGTTGTTCAAATGGTTTGCCGTGCCCATGACGGTCGATTGGAACTCATTTCAGAGCAGGGTGATGGAGCCTGCTTTACCATGTGCATTCCGCTAGAGCGAGTGCAAGCACATACTGGAGAATCATAATGGCGCAAAGCAAAGTGCTGATCGTAGAAGACGATGAAGGTCTTCGTGAAGCCCTAGTGGATACTCTGGCTCTGGCTGGGTATGAGTGGTTAGAAGCCGATTGTGCAGAAGACGCTTTGGTGAAACTGAAGTCGAACGCGGTAGACATCGTAGTTTCAGATGTACAAATGGCAGGTATGGGTGGCTTAGCGCTGCTCCGTAATATCAAACAGAATTGGCCAAATATGCCCGTTCTGCTTATGACGGCTTATGCAAACATTGAAGACGCCGTGTCGGCAATGAAAGAAGGTGCGATTGATTACATGGCGAAGCCATTTGCACCAGAAGTCTTGCTCAACATGGTAAGTCGCTACGCGCCAATTAAAAGTGACGACAATGGTGACGCGGTAGTTGCAGATGAGAAAAGCCTGCGTCTGCTTGCTCTAGCTGACAAAGTAGCGCGCACTGATGCCAACGTTATGATCTTAGGTCCTAGCGGTTCTGGTAAAGAGGTTATGTCGCGTTACATTCACAACGCTTCAAACCGTAAAGATGGTCCATTTGTTGCCATTAACTGCGCTGCGATCCCAGATAACATGCTTGAAGCGACGCTGTTTGGCTACGAAAAAGGTGCCTTCACTGGGGCAGTTCAAGCTTGTCCAGGCAAATTCGAACAAGCACAAGGCGGTACCATCTTGCTAGATGAAATCAGCGAGATGGACTTGAGTCTGCAAGCGAAGTTACTACGTGTTTTACAAGAGCGTGAAGTGGAGCGTCTGGGCAGTCGTAAGAGTATCAAGCTTGATGTTCGCGTACTTGCAACCAGCAACCGCGATCTTAAACAGTACGTTTCAGAAGGAAACTTCCGTGAAGACTTGTACTACCGTTTGAATGTTTTCCCAATCGCATGGCCAGCACTCTGCGAACGTAAAGGTGACATCTCGCCACTTGCGCAGCATCTTGCTGAGCGCCATTGCAGCAAGATGGGTATGCCTGTGCCTAAGTTCTCTCAAGTTGCATTAGATAAGCTGCTTCAATACCCATGGCCGGGTAACGTTCGTGAGCTGGATAATGTGGTACAACGTGCGTTGATTTTGAGTGAAAACGGTGACATAGATGCTGAACATATTTTGCTAGAAGGTGTAGATTGGCAAGATGCAAACAGTCTGCAACATGTTGTTCAGAATGCAGAAATGGTCGTACCGGATGTCAAGCCAGTCGCACAAGCTGAGCCAATCAACCGAGTCGCGTCTGGTGGCGAAGGTCTAGGCGGGGAACTCCGTGACCAAGAATACGCCATTATTTTGGAAACATTGATCGAATGTAACGGACGTCGTAAAGAAATGGCAGAAAAACTGGGTATTAGCCCACGAACTCTGCGCTACAAACTTGCTAAAATGCGTGATGCTGGTATCGATATTCCGGCTTAGTAATCACATAAATAGCCATAAGACGAAAGTGTGGGTAAACTACGGCACTATTGTCTTATGGCACAGTAATTGCTGTGTCAATAATCAGTTTTAGTTAATAGTCAAACTTTTGGCTTAGAGGTGACAATGAAAGTTGATGGTATTCAGGCAGAAATGCGCGCCATGATGGTGGAAGCGAGTAACACTGCTCCTACGGCGACAGGCGCGAAAGTTGGTGCAGATTTTGGTGATCTCCTAACAAAAGCCATCAATAACGTAAACTCACTTCAAAAAGCATCGGGTGACCTGCAAACGCGTTTTGACCGTGGTGATGCCGATGTTTCCCTTTCTGACGTTATGATTGCTCGTAACAAGTCCAGTGTTGCTTTCGATGCCACTGTTCAAATCCGCAACAAGCTCGTTGAGTCCTATAAGGATCTCATGAATATGCCAGTGTAATTTAGGTAATAAGTGTGGCAGACAAGTCTACAGATTTAACCGTCACTGATGGCGGCGCAGATGGTGCACTGATTGCTGGCTCAGATCTGGATGTGGAAAGCCAAAACCCAGATCTTGAAGAGCGCAGTGCGTCAAAATTCGATATGGCAGTAGGCGACCTCGATTTACTTCGTCAGGTCGTGTTAGTGCTGTCTATCTCTATCTGTGTTGCGCTGATCGTGATGCTGTTCTTCTGGGTGAAAGAGCCGGAAATGCGCCCATTAGGTGCTTACGAAACGGAAGAACTGATCCCTGTGCTGGACTACCTCGACCAGCAAAAAATCAATTACAAGCTAGATGGTAATACCATTTCGGTAGAAGCGAGCGACTATAACTCGATCAAGCTCGGCATGGTGCGTGCTGGTGTAAACCAAGCGACGGCGGCGGGCGATGATATTCTGTTGCAAGATATGGGCTTTGGTGTATCACAGCGTTTGGAACAAGAACGTTTGAAGCTCAGCCGTGAACGCCAACTTGCTCAAGCGATTGAAGAGATGAAGCAGGTACGTAAAGCTCGTGTGCTGCTTGCTCTGCCAAAACACAGTGTGTTTGTTCGCCACAATCAAGAAGCGTCTGCTTCGGTATTTTTGACGCTCTCCACAGGTGCGAACCTTAAACAGCAAGAAGTGGATTCTATCGTCGATATGGTCGCGAGTGCTGTTCCGGGCATGAAGACCTCTCGTATTACGGTAACTGATCAACACGGTCGCCTGCTTAGCTCGGGTTCTCAAGACCCTGCGTCTGCGGCTCGTCGTAAAGAGCAAGAGCTAGAGCGAAGCCAAGAGCAAGCCCTGCGTGAGAAAATCGATTCTGTGCTTTTGCCTATTTTGGGTTTCGGTAACTACACCGCTCAGGTGGATATCCAAATGGATTTCAGTACTGTTGAGCAAACCCGTAAGAATTTCGATCCGAATACTCCGGCAACCCGTAGCGAATACGCGCTAGAAGATTACAACAATGGCAACATGGTCGCGGGCATTCCTGGTGCATTGAGCAACCAGCCGCCAGCGGATGCGTCTATTCCTCAAGATGTGGCGCAAATGAAAGACGGCACATTGACTGGTCAGGGTTCGGTACGTAAAGAATCAACGCGTAACTTTGAGCTTGATACCACGATCAGTCATGAACGTAAGCAAACCGGTACGCTGGCTCGTCAAACGGTTTCTGTTGCGATCAAAGACCGCCGTACCGTGAATCCTGATACTGGTGAAGTGACTTATACACCATTGTCTGAATCTGAAATTAATGCAATTCGCCAAGTTCTGATCGGTACGGTTGGTTTCGATCAAAGTCGTGGTGACTTACTCAACGTTCTGAGCGTCAAGTTTGCTGAACCAGAGCTTGAGCAAATGGTTGATCCACCAATTTGGGAGCACCCAAACTTCAACGATTGGGTTCGTTGGTTTGCAAGCGCGTTGGTGATCATCGTGGTTATCTTGGTACTGGTTCGCCCAGCAATGAAGAAACTGCTCAACCCAGCCAACAACGACGAAGACGAAATGTACGGACCAGATGGCTTGCCAATTGGTGCGGATGGCGAAACCAGCCTGATTGGTAGCGACATCGAAAGCGGTGAACTGTTTGAGTTTGGCTCAAGCATCGATTTACCTAACCTTCACAAAGATGAAGATGTACTCAAAGCAGTGCGCGCTCTGGTGGCGAATGAGCCAGAGCTTGCCGCTCAAGTTGTGAAAAACTGGATGAACGAAAATGGCTAACGATATCGTACCTCAAGATGAAAACGGCGCAGGCGTTCCTGCAGAGTTTGATGTCTCTAGCATGACAGGCGAAGAAAAAGCGGCGATCTTGCTGCTCAGCCTGAATGAAGGTGATGCCGCCGGCATTATTCGTCACTTAGAACCAAAACAAGTTCAACGTGTTGGTAGTGCGATGGCACGTGCTAAAGATCTAAGCCAAGACAAAGTGTCTGGTGTGCACCGCGCGTTTTTAGAAGACATCCAGAAATACACCAACATCGGTATGGGCAGCGAAGACTTTATGCGTAATGCGCTGGTGGCTGCTCTGGGTGAAGACAAAGCAAACAACTTGGTTGATCAAATCCTACTGGGTACAGGCTCGAAAGGTCTGGATTCACTTAAATGGATGGACCCTCGCCAAGTGGCAAGCATCATTGTCAACGAGCACCCGCAAATCCAAACCATCGTACTTTCGTACTTAGAAGCGGATCAGTCTGCAGAAATTCTTTCTCAGTTCCCAGAGCGTGTGCGTCTGGATCTGATGATGCGTATTGCCAACCTAGAAGAAGTTCAGCCATCGGCACTGGCAGAGCTGAACGAGATCATGGAGAAACAGTTCGCAGGTCAAGCGGGTGCGCAAGCCGCGAAGATTGGCGGTCTGAAGGCAGCAGCAGAAATCATGAACTACCTAGACAACAACGTCGAAGGTATCTTGATGGAGCAAATTCGCGACCAAGACGAAGACATGGCGACACAAATCCAAGACCTTATGTTCGTATTCGAGAACTTGGTGGAAGTGGACGACCAAGGCATTCAGAAGTTGCTGCGTGACGTTCCTCAAGATGTCCTACAGCGAGCACTTAAAGGTGCCGACGACTCTCTACGTGAGAAAGTCTTCAAGAACATGTCTAAACGTGCAGCTGAGATGATGCGCGACGATATCGAAGCAATGCCGCCAGTTCGCGTAGCAGATGTAGAAGCGGCGCAAAAAGAGATCCTGGCAATTGCTCGTCGTATGGCAGATGCTGGCGAGATCATGCTATCTGGTGGCGCGGACGAGTTCTTATAATCATTTCTTCGTTCCTTTTCTTCCTTTAAGCTGGGGAGAAAAGGAGCAAGCACTTCCTTAAATAACGCACTTTATTTTCAACATAAGTTTCAACATAAACAGATTGTAGGTTAAGCATGGCTGGCGATAGAAAACGTGGATTTATCCGTCCTGATGAAGACGATGCGATGATCGAACCTCAGCGCTGGGGCTTGCCTGATTATGGCGAGCCAAAAGCAAAGCAAGCCAAGCAAACTGCGTTTAACTACGATCCGAGTTGGGTACCAAACTTTGACGAGCCGGAAGAAGAACAAGCGCTTGAACTGACAGAAGAACAAATTGAACTGATCAAGCAAGGCGCTTATCAAGAAGGTCTCTATCAAGGTCAAGAAGCGGGTTTTAAGCAAGGTTACGACAAAGGTAAAGAAGAAGGCGTTCAAGCTGGTCATGCAGAAGGTCTGGAACTGGGCAAAGCCGAAGGCGTAACGGCTGGACAAGAATATATCCAGCAGCAAGTGGAAACCTTTATGAACTTGGCAAACCAGTTCGCTCAACCTTTGGAGTTGATGAATGCTCAGGTTGAAAAGCAATTGGTCGACATGGTGCTATGCCTAGTTAAAGAAGTGGTGCACGTGGAAGTGCAAACCAACCCGCAAATCATTCTCGATACTGTAAAGCAGTCAGTTGAAGCGCTTCCAATTTCTGGTCACCCAATCACCTTGCACCTGAACCCTGATGATGTTGCGATCATTCGCTCTGCATACGGTGAAGAAGAACTTGATTGTCGTAACTGGACTTTGGTGGCTGAGCCGTCATTAAACCGTGGCGACGTACAGATTGCTGCTGGCGAATCGAGCATCAACTATCGTATGGAAGAACGCGTGAAAAGTGTGTTGAACAGCTTCTGTGGCGCAAACCGCCATCAAGGGGGCGAGTAATCCATGCAAGCCTTGGCTGACCGTTTAAAAAACTACAAAATCGAAGGGCTAACCACGCGCCCAGTTGCTTCAGGCAAGCTCGTTCGCGTTGTAGGCTTGACCTTAGAGGCGACAGGCTGTCGTGCTCCGATTGGTAGTTTGTGTCTAGTCGAGACCATGTCCGGTCATATGGAAGCGGAGGTCGTGGGCTTTTCTGGTGATAACCTTTTCTTAATGCCGAGTGAGCAAATCACGGGCATTTTACCGGGCGCGAAAGTGACGCCCTTAACCAGTGAAGCTGGTTTGCCTGTCGGAATGGAACTGCTTGGGCGTGTGATTGATGGTGTGGGCAACCCACTTGATGGTCTTGGTCCTCTTTACACGGAGCATCGAGCTTCGTTCAATGCCGAACCAATAAACCCCCTAGCACGTAAACCTATTTCTGAGCCGCTTGATGTCGGCTTAAAAGCCATTAACGGTTTGTTGACCGTAGGTAAAGGCCAACGTATCGGTCTGTTTGCTGGTTCGGGTGTTGGTAAATCGGTCACACTCGGTATGATGACGCGAGGCACGACAGCACAAGTCGTTGTCGTTGGTCTGATTGGTGAACGTGGACGCGAAGTAAAAGAATTCATCGAAGAGATTTTGGGTGAAGATGGACGCCGCCGTTCTGTGGTGGTGGCTGCACCTGCCGATGCTTCTCCTTTGATGCGTTTGAAAGGCTGTCAAACGGCACTGACGATTGCCGAATACTTCCGTGACCAAGGACTAGATGTTCTCCTACTAATGGACTCTCTGACGCGTTTTGCTCAAGCACAGCGTGAGATTGCATTGTCTGTGGGTGAGCCGCCTGCAACCAAAGGTTATCCGCCTTCGGTATTTGCTAAACTGCCAGCGCTGGTGGAACGCGCTGGTAATGGTGGTGATGATCAAGGATCAATTACCGCTTTCTTTACTGTTTTGACCGAAGGCGACGATCTGCAAGATCCGATCGCCGATGCATCACGTGCGATCCTAGATGGTCACATTGTGTTGTCTCGTGAAATGGCGGATGCAGGTCATTATCCAGCCATTGATGTTGAGAAATCGGTGAGTCGTGTTATGCCGCAAATCACCACTGAAGAACATGTATTAATGTCGAAAGCGGTCCGTCAGGTGTTGTCGATTTGCCGTAAGAACCAAGATCTGGTATCGATTGGCGCTTACAAACCGGGTACTGATCCTGCTATCGATGGCGCGTTTACCCTCAAGCCAAAATTGGATGAATACTTGCAGCAACGCATGAAAGAGTCTGTGCCTTATGACATGTGTGTCAATATGTTGAAGAGCATCTTGGGTGGGTAATAGCGCATGAATAACGCCATGGAGTTCCTACTTGATCAGGCAAAAGAGCGCGAAGACCAAGCAGTATTAGCGCTCAATAAAGCCCGCACAGAGCTAGAAGATTATTACCGCCAAGTTGAGCAGATTGAAAAGTACCGTTTAGATTACTGCCAGCAACTGGTAGATCGTGGTATGGCCGGACTCACTGCGAGCCAATACGGTCACTTGAATCGCTTTTTAACCCAGCTTGATGAAACGCTTTCCAAACAAAAGCAAGCTGAAAGCCACTTTAAAGAACAGGTGGTTAACTGCCAAGATTACTGGTTAAACATGCGTAAAGAGCGTATGTCTTATGAGTGGATGATCGAAAAGCGCGAGAAGGAAAAGCAAATTGCGGAAGCCAAGCGCGAACAAAAGCAGATGGATGAGTTTTCTACCTTACTGTACAGCCGGAAACCGCAACGATTCTAAATGTTCTTACTCTCGATGTTGGCGTAGATTACATTTCTACCGATTCCAACAAGGTCACTTTGACGGAATCTTGCTCAATTAACTCAAACACTTTTGGTCGAATTTCTCGAATCCACCACTCGTTGTAGGTTTCGGCGTAAAGTGATTGGCGTGCTTGTTCACTGTCAAATTCGCGCAGCCAAACAAAGTAGTCATGTCCATCTTCGCCTGTATGAACATACGTGTTTAATACGCGCATGCCTTTGGAGCGTTGATAGGGAAGTAACTCGTCCTTCATCCACGTTAACCATTGCTCTGTTTTGCCAGTTTTGATTTTGTATTGGCGTAATTCTGTGACTTTCAAAGCGATTCCTTAAAGGTTGAGCGAGGTTTTTTATTTACTCCTCAACGACTCCGCAGTCAAATTAATAAAGTCACTAGATTTACGGCAAGTTTGATCTTTGTTCCATCCGTATCCCTTCTTTGCTCCGTCAGAAATTCCACACTATAGGTTGGCGTGATTTTTGCAATTTAACCGATAGTATCGGGTCTCATGACCCAAGTTTGCCGCCAATGAGCAATCCGACAGCGCCATGCTCAGCGCTGCCGATAACGAGAGTTTCTATATGAATGTGAATTTATCCAATGTTTCTGCAACCAGTAAGGTATCGGTTTCCGATTCTTCGAATAAAGTTGCTGCAGAAGACCCTGAAAGCAAAGGTTTTTTTGAAACCTTAGCAGGGGTGTTTACCGATTCACAAAAATCAGAAAAAGCCGTCGCAAAACCTGATGCGTCAGAAGCTTCGGCAGAAACCACAGATGACGCTGCAAAGGTAGCATCGGTAAGCTCAGAAGGTGAGAGCCAAGAAAAAGTCGTGGCAGACGGTGAAAAAACAACATCGTCAGAGTCCACCGATGCGCTGCTGACACATAATCAGTCAACGAAGTCGTCAGAGTGGGCAGATAATGAGCAAGCTGCCAATTCAGAAAAACCTGGCTCGGCAGCAACAGTGGCTGCGGTAAATTCGTCGGTAGACGGGCATGTTGTGAAAAGTGAAGACGGGTCTGAGTCTGTATCGGCTCCGGCTACATCATCAACGACAAGCCAAACTCAAAACGTAAAAGTTGCTGATACAGAACAAGCTCAAAGTGCTCATGTAAAAAACGCGATGGGAGAAGGTGAGCAACTTCTTGGTCGTATAGAACAGGCCAACCAGACTCTTAAACCTACTGAGTCTTCAGTTGATAGCGGCAAAGCCTTGCCACCAGAACTTAATGTTACACAAACAGGGAACGATAAGGCGCAAAGTGTACCACTCACTCCTGAGCAGCAGGCGATTCTTGCTGCTAAGTCTGTCCAGCAAGGGGAAGCAGTTTCTTCGACTGGTAATGAGAAGGTCGTATTCGATGCTAATGGTAAGCCTGTCGTCGTTGCTTCTAAAGACATGACTGAGCAACAAGCCTCAAACCTAGTGCAACAACAAACAAGTGCTCAAGCTCCTGCGCAAATTGATTGGAATTCACCTAGTGCGCAAGCTGCCCATACGGAAGCAACGGTGAATGCAACTACGCAAGCCGCAGTGAATGGTCAAGTCGTTGCGCAAGGCGTGCAACCTCAAACAATGCAAGGCGCTGAAGTATTTGCTGGTGCTGAAGCACTAACCGCTTCGGCTGCACTACAACAAGGCTTATCTGGTGACGCAGAAGCGGTACCTGTTAAACGAATTACGCTTGATGAATTACACATCATCGATACCAAACTGGCACAAGGTAAACCACTTTCAAAACAAGAAATTAATGTGATTGAAGGGTTAAAAACGGGTGAGTTGGTTGCGGATATTCCAGAACAAGATCTTGCTCAGTTTGTCGCCTTGCCAAGTGATGTTAAAGCTGCGATGGTGGAGCATCAGGTGGTCCACACTCCGACTCGTGTTGCAGCATCAGCAGTGGCGGCTCAGCAAGCACATCATATTGTTGCTCAGGACCCTAAACACGCAGCCGCACAAGCCACTGCGCAGCCAGCCGTGGCGACCAATGTTGATAAAGCTGCTATGCCAGAAGCTTTGGTTGCTGCAAGCATGAATCCGACCGCGCACGCAACATCAAGCGCAGAGTTAAGTAAGAAAGTTATGAACGCGAGCCTTGCGGCCGGTGCGCTAAAAGGAGCAAGCAGTAAACAAGATAAGCCAGAACCACAACATGGACTGGCGGGGCAACTTCAAGCAGCAGCAGGTCAACAAGGTGTGACGGCTCAGCAACAAGCGCGAGTGGATGCCGCTCAACAAGCCCAACTGCCTTTGCAGCTTACCAAAGAGCTCGCTAATGACCAGGTGGCAGAAAAAGTACAAATGATGATGTCGAAGAACTTGAAAAACCTCGATATTCGTCTTGACCCTCCTGAGTTAGGGCGCATGCAAATTCGCATGACAATGAACAACGATCTCGCTAACGTGCATTTTACAGTGGCGAATCCACAGGCACGTGATTTGATCGAACAGACAATGCCACGCCTTCGAGAGATGCTGGCACAACAAGGTATGCAGTTGGCGGATTCTTCTGTACAGCAGCAGAGCAGTGGACAGCAGCAAAGTGGTTACGCAAATGCTGAACAGAATGGTCAAGGCGGGCAAGGTCGTGGATTTTCTGGTCAGTCAGATGAAAACTTTGATGCCGACACGAATCTTGATTTGAATGTCGTTTCAAAGCGTGATGGAATTAGTTTTTACGCATAAAATAGCGGTCTAGAAAAAGCAGAACAATAAGAGACAGTAATGGCAGAAGAACAGTTACAAGGTGCGGATGCGCCTAAAGGAAAAAGTAAATTACTGATCATCATTATCGCAGTGGTGGTTTTGCTGGTTGGTGGTGGTGCCGCCGCTTTCTTCTTAATGGGCTCTGATGAGCCAGCGCAAGCGGAGCAGACCGAGCAAGCACAAGCGCAAACAGCGGCTGAGCCGATCGCTTATGTGAATATCGCGCAACCCTTTATTTTTAACGTGACGGGCGACCGTCGTGACAGACTGGTACAAATCAAAGCGCAATTGATGGTGCGTGGCAGTGAAAATGAGCAATTAGCTCGTTACCACTCTCCGTTGATTGAGAGTTCATTGTTGTCAACTTTTGCATCGGCAACCGTTGAGCAGCTTCGTTCCCCTACGGGACGTGTTGAGCTGCGTGACCGCGCTTCTGACGATATCAAAGCTGCACTCAATGCTGCTGTTGGTAAGCCAGTGATTGAAAAAGTACTGTTTACAGATTTTGTGATTCAATAGGTAAAACGTGACCGATCTATTAAGCCAAGACGAGATTGATGCGCTTCTGCATGGGGTTGACGATGTCGATGACGTTGATGAACCCATAGATAACGACACCGAAGGTGCCGTCAATTTCGATTTCTCGTCTCAAGACAGGATTGTACGTGGTCGAATGCCGACGCTCGAACTTATCAACGAGCGTTTTGCACGACACATGCGTATCAGCCTGTTTAACATGTTACGTAAAACCGCTGAGGTCTCGATTAACGGCGTACAGATGATGAAGTTTGGTGAATACCAAAATACTCTGTACGTTCCAACCAGTTTGAACATGGTGCGTTTCCGTCCACTAAAAGGTACGGCATTGATCACCATGGAAGCGCGTTTAGTCTTCATCTTGGTAGAAAACTTCTTTGGCGGTGATGGTCGCTTCCACGCCAAAATTGAAGGTCGTGAATTTACCCCAACTGAACGTCGCATCATCCAGCTTCTATTGAAGATTGTTTTCGAAGACTACAAAGAAGCATGGTCACCGGTCATGGGGGTGGAATTTGAATACCTTGATTCAGAAGTAAACCCAAGCATGGCGAACATTGTCAGCCCAACTGAAGTGATTGTCGTAAGCTCATTCCATATTGAAGTGGATGGCGGCGGTGGTGACTTCCATGTGGTGATGCCGTACTCAATGGTTGAGCCTATTCGAGAATTGCTCGATGCTGGTGTTCAATCTGACAAGATGGAAACCGACGTTCGTTGGAGCTCTGCACTGCGTGAAGAGATCATGGATTGTCCGGTTAACTTCCGCGTCAATCTGCTTGAGAAAGACATCTCCCTACGTGACTTGATGGAGTTGCAACCGGGTGATGTGATCCCGATTGAAATGCCAGAACATGCGACCATGTTCATCGAAGATTTACCGACTTACCGCGTGAAGATGGGACGCTCTGACGACAAGCTTGCGGTGCAAGTTTCTGAAGAAATTGAACGCCCACACGTAGTGAAAACCGATTTAGCCTTCTTAGGTAAAGACATTATGTCTGAGCTTGAGAATGACGACGATACAGACGATTAAGAAATCCTTACTCCCTAAGTCGCAACAGCTGCTAGTACTCACAACAGGGACAAAGCAAGCTCACAGTGCGCAAGTAAGGTTTAACACAGGACAGAAAAATGGAACCGAGTGACGATCAAAAGCTAGCAGACGAATGGGCAGCCGCTCTTGGCGAGGACCCGTCTGCGCCTTCAATTGATGTTGATGAAGTATTGGCAGCGCCACTGGAAGAGTTGAAAGACACCTCTAGCCCAATCTCTGATGATGAGCGTCGTAAACTCGACACCATCATGGATATCCCCGTGACTATTTCGATGGAAGTTGGTCGTTCGCAGATCAGCATCCGTAACCTATTGCAATTGAACCAAGGTTCGGTTGTGGAGTTGGACCGATTGGCTGGTGAGTCGCTCGATGTATTGGTTAACGGTACTTTGATTGCTCACGGTGAAGTCGTGGTCGTCAACGATAAGTTTGGTATTCGTCTTACTGACGTGATCAGCCAAACTGAACGCATTAAAAAGCTACGCTAATATGAGTAGTTCAATCAAAACTCGATTGAAGCAAATCACGGGAGCACTTGGCTTAATGCTAAGTGCTCCTTATGCATTTGCTGCCGCGCCAAGCAACTTAGATTTGGCGACGACACTGGGCTCTTTGGTGCTGGTTATTGGTGTGATTCTTCTGCTCGCTTGGATGCTAAAACGCATGCAAGTACCAGCATTGGGTCAACAAAAAGGGCTGCGTATTATTAGCCAGTTACCGGTTGGTACTAAAGAACGAATTGCGGTTGTTCAAGTAGGGGAAGAGCAGTTCTTGGTTGGTATTACTAGCCAATCCATTCAAACGCTTGCCAAACTTGAAACGCCACTGAAAGAGGAAGAGTTGGCCACCGGCGCTTTTGCTAGCCAGTTCAGCCAGCTAATAAAAAAACATGACAAAGGATAATTCAATCCGCCTGATGTTCAGCGTGTTTGTGCTGATGGTCGGAATGCTGTTTTCTTCACTTTCGTTTGCTCAGGCAGAAGAGTCGCCGTTGCCAGCTAACCTCTCTCAAGGTGACAGCGTGACCGTGAAAGCGATGGAAAGTGAATCAGGCTCAAGTCGCACTATGTCGGTGACCAATGGGGGCGGTATTCCTGCTTTCACTATGACCACCAACGCCGATGGCAGCGAAGATTACTCGGTTACCTTACAAATCCTTGCGTTGATGACGATGCTTGGCTTCTTGCCAGCGCTGGTGATCTTGATGACCTCGTTCACTCGCATTGTGGTCGTGATGTCGATCTTACGGCAAGCCATGGGTTTACAACAGACGCCTTCCAACCAAGTCATCATCGGTATTGCGCTCTTTCTTACCTTTTTTGTCATGTCACCGGTGTTAAATGAGATCAACGATAAAGCGGTTCAGCCTTATTTGAATGAACAAGTGACAGCGCGTGAAGCCTTTGATGCGGCTCAAGTGCCGATGAAAGCGTTCATGCTCAAGCAGACTCGAATCAAAGATTTGGAAACTTTCGTCAATATGTCTGGCGAAGAGGTGACAAACCCAGAAGATGTATCGATGGCGGTGTTGATTCCTGCTTTCATTACTTCTGAGCTTAAGACCGCTTTCCAAATTGGTTTCATGTTGTTCTTACCATTCTTGATCATCGACCTTGTTGTTGCGTCGGTGTTGATGGCAATGGGTATGATGATGCTATCACCAATGATCGTATCGCTACCATTTAAGCTGATGCTGTTTGTTCTGGTGGATGGGTGGAACCTGATATTGTCGACACTCGCCGGCAGTTTTGCCCTTTAGATTGGCGCAGAGAGAAGAGGGTAAGACATGACTCCTGAAATGTTTGTCGAGCTTTTCCGTGATGCACTTTGGATGGTGCTGATCATGGTCTGTGCCATTATTATCCCAAGCTTGCTTATCGGTCTTGTTGTCGCGATTTTCCAAGCGGCAACCTCTATCAACGAACAAACGTTGAGTTTCTTACCTCGTTTGATTGTGACTTTATTGGCGTTGATGTTATTTGGTCACTGGATGACGCAGATGTTGATGGAATATTTCTTCGGTCTGATTGAACGTCTTCCACAGGTGCTCTACTAGAGGCGCATATGGAGTATCCTACCGATATAGTCCTCGACTGGATCGCGAATTACTTCTGGCCCTACACACGTATCTCTGCCATGTTGATGGTGATGACGGTGACAGGGGCACGTTTTGTCTCGCCTCGAATTCGACTCTACCTCGGTTTAGCGATCACTTTTGCCGTTGCTCCGGCGATTCCAGCTGTGCCGCAGGATATTGAGCTGCTCTCTTTTCGTGGTTTCATGACCATTGCGGAACAAATCATAATTGGTGTTGCGATGGGCATGGTGACCCAGTTTATGATTCAAACCTTTGTTCTACTTGGTCAGATCTTGGGTATGCAATCGAGCTTGGGTTTTGCGTCCATGGTCGACCCAGCGAACGGCCAAAACACCCCTTTGCTTGGTCAGCTGTTCATGTTTTTAGCGACCATGTTCTTCCTTGCTACCGATGGGCATTTGAAAATGCTGCAATTGGTGGTGTTCAGTTTTAAAACCTTGCCGATAGGTTCTGGCTCGCTTAATGCGGTGGATTTTCGCGAAATGGCGGGCTGGCTTGGCATCATGTTTAAGACCGCTTTGAGTATGTCGTTGTCCGGCATTATCGCGCTGCTTACGATTAACTTATCATTTGGTGTAATGACCCGTGCCGCGCCTCAGTTGAATATCTTCTCGCTTGGTTTTGCGTTTGCCTTGATGGTCGGTTTATTGCTTTGTTGGTACATTTTGGCGGGTTTGTACAGTCATTATGAATTGTTCTGGGCAGTGGGTGAGGAGCAGATTTGTAACCTCATTCGCTTAGATTGCTAGGAGGCTGGATTGGCAGAGTCAGACGGTCAAGAACGCACCGAAGAAGCCACGCCCCGACGGTTACAACAAGCTAGAGAAAAGGGGCAGGTTGCTCGGTCTAAAGAGCTCGCATCAGCATCGGTATTGATTGTTGGTGCTATCGCCTTAATGTGGTTTGGCGAGTCTTTGGCACGCTCGTTGTTTTCCATTATGAGCCGCTTATTTGATCTCAAACGCGATGAGATTTTCGATACGGCTAAGTTGTTCGACATTGCATTTGGTGCGATGGGCGATCTGCTGTTTCCGCTTTTTCTTATCCTCATTACCTTGTTTATTGCTGCAATGATTGGCGCGGCTGGTGTGGGGGGCATTAGCTTTTCTGCTGAAGCGGCGATGCCAAAACTCTCCAAAATGAACCCGCTTAGCGGCTTAAAGCGTATGGTGGGCATGCAGAGTTGGGTAGAGCTTATCAAGTCCATCTTAAAAGTCGCACTTGTGACGGGAATGGCGATATACCTCATCCAAGCCTCACAAGCGGATTTGATTCAACTTAGTATGGACGTGTATCCGCAGAACATATTCCATGCGCTGGATATCTTGCTTAACTTTATTTTACTGATCAGTTGCTCGTTGCTTATCGTTGTTGCGATCGATATTCCGTTTCAGATTTGGCAGCACGCCGATCAACTAAAAATGACTAAGCAAGAAGTCAAAGACGAATACAAAGAGACCGAAGGTAAACCGGAGGTCAAAGGTCGTATTCGTATGCTGCAACGAGAAGCGGCTCAGCGTCGAATGATGGCTGATGTCCCTCAGGCGGACGTTATCATTACCAACCCGGAGCACTTTTCCGTCGCACTGCGTTATAAACAGAAAACCGACCGTGCGCCTGTAGTGATCGCCAAAGGTACCGACCATATGGCGATGAAGATTCGAGAAGTGGCGCGCGAACATGACATTACTATTGTTCCTGCTCCACCTTTGGCGCGTGCGCTTTACCACACCACAGAGTTGGAACAAGAAATCCCAGATGGACTGTTTACTGCCGTAGCACAAGTGCTCGCGTTTGTGTTCCAACTTAAGCAGTATCGCAAACGTGGCGGTCAACGACCTAAGATTCAAGATTATGACCTGCCTATCCCTCCTGAACATCGCCACTAATGAAAATAATTGCATTGATGGATTAGACAAAAATTCACATTAGATCAAAGGATTGTAATTTCTTTGAGCAACTAGTCATTATTTTGGCGTTAATCATGGTACACACATTGCTTATATCGCCCTAATCAACAACAATACCTAAACTTTTAGGCGAAAGCTGTCGCGTAATACTAATAGTATGTTTGTACTAACGTGATGCTCCAGACCGATTGAGACACCTCGCAGTATGAAGTTAAGCCTGCCTTTTGCAGATAAATTACCACGAATTCCACAGCGCTCCATGCCTGCCATTGGTGCGCCTGTTATGGTATTGGCCACCCTTGCAATGGTGGTACTACCCATACCAGCGTTTCTGTTGGATTTGTTCTTCACTTTTAACATCGCCTTAGCCATGGTGGTGTTGTTAGTGACCGTTTACACACGTCGTCCACTCGACTTTGCGGCTTTCCCAACGGTGCTGCTTATTGCAACCTTATTACGTCTGGCGTTGAACGTTGCATCTACTCGTGTGGTACTGCTTTATGGTCATGAAGGGGGTAACGCTGCGGGTAACGTTATCGAAGCGTTTGGTAACGTAGTTATCGGTGGTAACTACGCCGTCGGTCTTGTGGTCTTCCTCATCTTGATGATCATTAACTTTATGGTTGTTACCAAAGGTGCTGGTCGTATTTCTGAGGTAAGTGCTCGCTTTACCTTGGATGCCTTACCGGGTAAGCAGATGGCGATCGACGCGGACTTGAACGCTGGTTTGATTGACCAAGACCAAGCGCGTTTACGCCGTTTTGAAGTTACCAAAGAAGCCGATTTTTACGGTTCAATGGATGGTGCGTCAAAATTCGTAAAAGGTGATGCGATTGCAGGTATCTTAATCCTGTTTATCAACATCATTGGCGGTCTGTCGATTGGTATGGCGCAATACGGTTTGGGCTTCTCTGAAGCGATGCAAATCTACACCTTGCTGACCATTGGTGACGGCTTGGTAGCGCAAATTCCATCGCTATTACTTTCTATCGCAGCGGCGATGATGGTAACGCGTCAAAATACCGATGAAGATATGGGTGAGCAGCTGATTTTTCAGATGTTCGACAACCCAAAAGCATTGATGATTACTGCTGCTATCCTTGGCGTGATGGGTATCGTTCCGGGCATGCCGCACTTCTCGTTCTTGTCACTGGCGGCAATCGCGGGTGGTGGTGCCTATTGGCTGGACAAAAAACAGAAACAAAAAGCCAAAGAGCCAGCATTACCAGCGAAAGCTGAAGATGGCAGTGAGCCGATCTCTCAACGTGAACTGTCTTGGGATGATGTGCAACCCGTCGACATCATCGGTCTAGAAGTCGGGTACCGTTTGATTCCTTTGGTTGACCGTGACCAAGGCGGAGAGTTGCTAGAACGTGTAAAAGGGGTACGTAAGAAGCTTTCGCAAGATTTTGGTTTCTTGATCCCTGCGGTTCATATTCGTGACAACCTTGAGCTGACACCTAATAGCTATCGTATCACGCTAATGGGAGTTGCCGTTGGTGAGGCAGAAATTCGCCCAGACCAAGAGCTGGCGATTAACCCTGGACAGGTTTACGGCATGATCGAAGGTGAGCCAACCATGGACCCGGCATTTGGTCTGGAAGCGGTTTGGATTCGTGAAGAGCAGCGTGAACATGCTCAAGCGTTAGGTTACACGGTGGTTGACTCTTCAACCGTGCTAGCGACGCATTTAAGCCAATTGCTTACCAATAACGCGTCGCAATTGATTGGTCACGAAGAAGTACAGAACCTATTGGAAATGCTAGGGCGCAGTGCACCTAAGTTGGTTGAGAATTTTGTCCCAGACCAACTTCAGCTTGGTGTGGTAGTGAAAGTACTGCAAAACTTACTTAACGAAGCCATTCCGATTCGTGATATTCGAACCATTGTGCAAACCTTGGCGGAGTACTCAAGCAAGAGTCAAGAACCTGACATTTTGACTGCTGCCGTTCGTATCAGTTTGAAACGTCTAATTGTTCAGGAAATCAATGGTATAGAGCCAGAGTTACCAGTGATAACGCTTATACCTGAACTGGAACAAATATTGCATCAAACAATGCAGGCATCAGGTGGCGAATCTGCCGGTATCGAACCGGGATTGGCAGAGCGACTTCAGTCCTCTCTGAGCCAAGCGACACAAGAGCAAGAACTGAAAGGGGAACCTGCGGTTCTGCTGACATCTGGTGTATTGCGTTCAACACTGGCTAAGTTCGTTAAGAACACAATACCTAACCTCCGCGTACTGTCTTACCAAGAAATACCGGACGAGAAACAGATCAGAATTGTGCAAGCGGTGGGCAACTAAGCCCTTCGCATCATTAATGGATTCATAGTTTGAAAATTAAACGATTTTTTGCCAAAGACATGCGAACTGCGTTGCTCCAAGTGAAAGAAGAACTTGGCGCAGAAGCGGTGATCATGTCGAACAAGAAAGTGGCGGGCGGTGTAGAGATCGTTGCAGCGATTGACGGTGAGTCTAACGCAGCACCAACTTCACAAGCGCAATCGCTTCCTAACCGTGGCGCAGCTCAATCAAATCGTTATAGCGAACAACGTCAAATGCCGTCATCTGCTTCAGAGCGTTTCCAAGATCGCCGTTTAGATGATGACAGAATTAGCCTAAACGCGAACAAAGATAAATCAGGCTCAATGACGCAACGTTTCGCGAACATGCTCAAGCAATACAGCAGCGGTGCAGCCGAGTCAGATGACCATGTCGCAGAGAATGAAGATTCTTTGTCCGCATTGCTGCAGCGCCAAAATAAGCACCGTGAAAGCTATAACCAAGAGAAACCTGCGCCTTACCAACCAGACTCGCCACTGGCGAAACTGATTGCGCAAGACAACCGATTTGACCGCCCAACTCCTAAGTTGGATCCAACGCGCTATGACCGTCGCCGTCCATCGGATGAACGCGATGACTCTGCCGATGAGCTAGAGAACATGCGTGAAGAGATGACGTCGATTCGTCGTTTGTTGGAACATCAAGTGTCGGGTTTGATGTGGCAAGAGGTAGAACGCCGCGAGCCATTAAGAGCAATGCTGATTAAGCGTTTGGAGCGTATGGGTGTTTCACCTGAACTTGCCGACCAAATGGCTTGCTACATTCCAGAAGATACGAAACCAGCGCGAGCGTGGAAAGCACTGCTGTCTCTTGTGGCGGATCAGATCAACATTCCGAAACAAGACATTCTGAAGCGTGGCGGTGTCGTCGCATTACTTGGTCCAACTGGAGTGGGTAAAACGACTACGGTGGCTAAGTTAGCGGCACGTGCGGCAATGGAGTTTGGTGCCGATAATGTTGCCCTTGTGACAACGGACACATATCGTATAGGTGCACATGAGCAGCTCTCAATTTATGGAAGAATTATGGGTTGTCCTGTAAGAGTTGCTAAAGATTCTAACGAGTTAGCCGATGTTATATATCAGCTACGAAACAGAAGACTGATTTTGGTCGATACGGCAGGGATGGGGCAACGAGACGTAAGACTCTCTGAGCAGCTCGATACCTTAATGCAAGAAAGCGGAGAAGTGATTCACAGCTACCTTGTTTTGCCAGCTACTGCACAACGTCGAGTTCTGCAGGAAACTCTGGATCACTTCCGACGCATTCCGCTGTCGGGTTGTATTTTGACTAAGCTTGACGAGTCGTTAAGTCTAGGCGAATTCATCAGCGTGGTGATTCAGAACGCGATGCCAGTGGCATACATTGCCAACGGTCAGCGCGTACCAGAAGACATTGTGATAGCACAACCAAAATACATGATTGCGAAAGCAAATGAACTGTTAGAGAAGTCGACAGAGAACGAACCTCACTTTTGGAATAGTGATAACGAAGGACTCTAGCGCGGCGGACTACTATGACTGAGAATATGATACACGATCAAGCAAGCGGCCTCCGTCGCTTAACACAACCATCATTGACTAAAGTAATCGCTGTTACTGGCGGCAAAGGTGGTGTGGGTAAATCAAACGTAACACTGGGTCTGGCGATCTGCATGGCACGCCAAGGCAAAAAAGTGATGGTTCTCGACGCAGATTTAGGTCTAGCTAATGTGGACGTTATGCTCGGAATTCGTTCAAAACGTAACCTAGGGCATGTCCTTGCGGGTGAATGTGAGCTAAAAGATGCGATTGTTGAAGGCCCTTATGGTATAAAGATAGTCCCTGCAACTTCTGGCACACAAAGCATGACTGAGCTGTCTCACGCTCAACATGCTGGACTCATCCGTGCATTTGGTAGTCTTGAAGAGGAAATGGACGTACTGTTGATTGATACAGCTGCGGGCATTTCTGACATGGTGATTAGCTTTTCACGAGCAGCTCAAGATGTTGTGGTTGTGGTTTGCGATGAGCCAACTTCAATCACTGATGCATATGCATTAATCAAGCTGTTGAGTAAAGAACACCAGGTTCAGCGCTTCAAAGTTGTTGCAAATATGGTCAGAAGCTACCGTGAAGGCAGAGAATTATTCGCAAAGTTGACTCTAGTCACAGAGCGCTTCTTGAATGTCAGCCTTGAACTCGTAGCATGTATTCCATTGGATGACAAAGTACGTCAAGCCGTGAAAAGACAGAAGATCGTTGTGGACGCATTCCCACGTTCTCCTGCGGCTTTAGCGATCAGCTCATTAGCGAACAAAGCACTAACGTGGCCACTACCTAAAACACCAAGTGGACACCTAGAGTTTTTTGTGGAAAGGTTGCTAAATCGTACTGAATTCGCAGAGGACCCTTTTGGTGAATAAAGCGATTACCTATAACCAACATGGCAAATTTAATAGCCAGCAGGCGTTCATTGAACGTTACTCGGTGTTGGTTAAGCGTATTGCTCACCACCTGTTAGGCCGTTTACCGCCGAGTGTTCAGGTAGAGGATTTAATTCAGGCCGGCATGATCGGTCTTATCGAAGCTCAGCAGAATTATGATGGTTCTAAAGGTGCGAGCTTTGAAACTTATGCGGGTATCCGTATTCGCGGTGCAATGTTAGATGACATTCGCAAAGGCGACTGGGTACCTCGTTCTGTTCATAAGAACAATCGCGAAATTAACCAAGCGATCGCAGAGCTGGAAGGTGTACTAAATCGCGACCCATCTGATGCTGAAGTAGCAGCGCATCTTGGTATGACACTAGACCAATATCATAGTGCTCTTACCGATATAAACTGTTCAAAATTAGTGGGAATTGAAGATTTAGGCGTCTCTGATGATGTGATTTCACCGGCTGATGAGACCGATGACAGCAATCCGTTTAAGGGCGTAGCTGATGAATCGTTCAGAAAAGCACTGGTTGAATCAATAAAACAGCTTCCAGAGCGTGAAGCTTTAGTACTTTCGCTTTATTATGACGAAGAACTCAATTTGAAAGAGATTGGCGATGTGTTGGGTGTGAGCGAATCTCGCGTAAGCCAAATACTGAGTCAAGCGATGCAACGTTTACGCACCAAGCTCAGTGCGTGGACACAAAATGACTAAACACACTGATTTTACGATTCAGTGGAGGCAATTTTGAATAAAAACATGAAGATCCTTATTGTTGATGATTTCTCAACAATGCGCCGTATTGTTAAAAACCTGCTTCGTGACTTGGGTTTCAATAACACTCAAGAAGCGGACGATGGTTTAACTGCATTACCTATGCTGAAAAAAGGTGACTTCGACTTTGTTGTAACCGACTGGAACATGCCAGGTATGCAAGGCATCGACTTGCTGAAACACATCCGTGCTGATGCTGAACTGAAGCACTTGCCTGTGCTAATGATCACAGCGGAAGCAAAGCGTGAGCAGATCATCGAAGCAGCGCAAGCAGGCGTTAACGGCTACATCGTTAAGCCATTTACAGCTGCAACGCTTAAAGAAAAATTAGATAAAATTTTCGAACGTTTATAACTCTCTCTTTCTCTTTGTTAATCGAGTCATCACTTCTAATACCTACTACTAAAGGGTGGCTCGCTTGACGTTTAAAAAGCGATAAGAAAGAACTAAACGTAAAAAAGGGTCTATTCAGGATGATCTCACTAGAGCAGGCGAAGTCGCTCGTTCAGATGCTAGAAAACGGGGAACAGGACCAAGCCAATGAGCTTGTTGCCTCGATATATGAAAGCGATGGGAATCCGATGCTAAAAGAAATCGGAACATTAACCCGCGACCTTCATGATTCACTTAAGCACTTCAACATCGATCAACGCATGACAGAAATTGCGAAAGCAGAAATCCCGGACGCAAGGGACCGTCTGCAATACGTGATTGATAAAACTGAGTTGGCAGCGAATAAAACGATGGATGCGGTTGATTGCTGCTTACCTATCGCCGACAACCTGCATGAGTGCCTTCAACAAGTTCGCCCTCAGTGGAACGAACTCATGCACGGACGCATCGAATTAAGCGATTTCAAAGCACTTTGCCACCGTATCGATGGGCTGTTAGTTCAAGTCGAAGGTGATAGCACTGAATTGCGTGGTCAGTTGACCGAAATTCTTATGGCACAAGACTTCCAAGATTTAACGGGTCAAATCATTCGCCGCGTGATCACGCTTGTCAATGAAGTGGAAGATCGCCTGGTTGAGATCTTGACCGTGTTTTCTGGAAATAAACCAGAAGAACAGACTCAAGTTTTGCCAGAACCGTCAGATAAAAAGATTAAACAATCAAGCGAAGCAGAAGGCCCGATTCTTCACCCTGAACTCAGGGAAGATGCGGTTTCATCGCAGGACGAAGTCGACGACTTGTTGTCCAGTCTTGGATTTTAAAGGTAACGTATGAGCTACGATTTAGACGAAGATATTCTTCAGGACTTTCTAATTGAGGCTGGGGAAATTCTTGAGCTGCTGTCTGAGCAGTTGGTTGAACTGGAAAATAATCCAGAAGACAAAGATCTCCTAAACGCGATTTTCCGCGGCTTTCACACTGTAAAAGGTGGTGCAGGCTTCCTATCATTGGCAGAGCTGGTTGACACTTGTCACGGTGCTGAGAACGTGTTCGACGTATTGCGAAACGGTCAGCGTTCAGTCACGCCAAGTTTGATGGACACCATGCTAAAAGCGCTTGATACGGTTAACCATCAGTTCCAAGCGGTTCAAGACCGTGAACCACTGGATGCAGCCGACCCTGCACTGTTGGAAGAACTTCATCGTTTATGCAAACCTGAGTCTGAAGACGAAGTCGTTGCGGCGGTTGAAGTGCCAGTTGCTGAGCCAGAACCAGTTATTCCAGAGCCAGTTATCGAACAACCAGCAGCGTCAGTAGAAGCAGCACCTTCTAGCGTGGGTTCTGTTGATGAAATCACTCAAGACGAGTTTGAGAAACTGCTGGATGAGTTACACGGTAAAGGTTCTGCTCCGGGTGCATCTGCGCCAGCAGCACCAGTGGCTCCAACGCCAGTAAGTGCACCTTCATTAGACAGTGGTGATATCACTGATGATGAATTTGAACGTCTTCTTGACGAGCTGCATGGCGTAGGTAAGAGCCCATCGGCATCAGAAGTGGCACCAGTAGAAACGCCTAAAGCGCCAGAGCCTGCTGCTCCTACTGCGTCAGCATCAACTGACGGCGATCTGATGACCGATGAAGAGTTTGAAAAACTTCTCGACGAATTACATGGTTCGGGTAAAGGTCCATCTATCGAAGAGTTAGATTTTGCGACTAAACCAGCATCAGAAAATATTACGCCTGAAGCGCCAAAAGCAGCTCCAGCACCTCAGCCTGCTCCAGTAGCGGCTGCGCCTTCTCCAGCGCCAGCTCCGGCACCTAAGCCAGAAGCAAAACCGGTTGCAGTAAAAGAAGAAGCAAAAGCAGCAGCGCCTGCGGTTAAGAAACCACAAGCAGAAGCCACAGTGCGTGTTGATACTTCAACTCTAGACACCATCATGAACATGGTGGGTGAGCTTGTATTGGTGCGTAACCGTCTACTAAGTCTTGGTTTAAATAGCAACGACGAAGAAATGTCGAAAGCAGTAGCAAACCTAGATGTTGTTACCGCAGACCTTCAAGGTGCGGTAATGAAAACGCGTATGCAGCCAATCAAGAAAGTGTTTGGTCGCTTCCCACGCGTTGTTCGTGACTTGGCGCGTAACCTAAATAAAGACATCGTGCTTGAAATGCGCGGTGAAGAAACCGATCTTGATAAAAACCTAGTAGAAGCACTTGCAGATCCATTGATCCACTTGGTGCGTAACTCGGTTGACCATGGTATCGAAATGCCAGACGACCGCGCGAAAGCGGGTAAATCTCGTACTGGTAAAGTGATTCTGTCTGCATCGCAAGAAGGTGACCATATTGAACTGGCTATCGTTGACGATGGCGGCGGTATGGATCCCAATAAACTCCGTGGTATCGCAGTAAAACGCGGCATGATGGATGAAGACGCAGCAGCACGCTTGTCGGATAAAGAGTGTTTCAACCTCATTTTTGCACCAGGCTTCTCGAGCAAAGAGAAGATTTCTGATATCTCTGGTCGTGGTGTAGGTATGGACGTGGTTAAGACGGCGATCAACACCTTGAACGGTTCTATCGATATCGATTCAGAATTAGGTAAAGGCACTAAGATCACCATCAAAGTACCACTGACGCTTGCGATCCTACCAACACTAATGGTTGGTGTTGGCGGTCATCCGTTCGCACTGCCTCTTGCATCGGTTAATGAAATCTTCCACTTAGATCTTAGCCGTACCAACGTTGTTGATGGTCAACTAACCATTATCGTACGTGATAAGTCTATCCCACTGTTCTACCTACAAAACTGGTTAGCTTCTAAGTCGCCACGTGTAGAAGAGCGCATTGGTCATGGTCATGTTGTTATCGTTCAAATTGGTAGCCAACGTGTCGGCTTTGTGGTGGATACATTGATTGGTCAAGAAGAAGTGGTTATCAAACCACTGGATAACCTATTGCAAGGCACGCCAGGTATGGCAGGTGCAACGATTACCAGTGACGGTCACATCGCATTGATTCTTGATGTGCCAGATCTACTTAAGCAATACGCTGCAGCTTCGCGCATTTAAGCGAAGCTGGAGTTTAAAAAAGGAATAAGATGGCGATTAAAGTACTAGTCGTTGATGATTCGAGTTTTTTCCGTCGTCGCGTTAGCGAAATCATCAACTCAGAATCGCGCCTAGAAGTGATAGACGTTGCGGTTAATGGCAGAGAGGCGGTTGAGAAAGCCAAAACTCTAAAACCTGACGTCATCACTATGGATATTGAAATGCCAGTCATGGACGGTATTACTGCCGTGCGTGAAATTATGGCTACGTCTCCTACGCCAATCCTAATGTTTTCGTCCCTGACTCATGATGGGGCGAAGGCTACGCTTGACGCACTAGACGCTGGTGCATTGGACTTCTTACCGAAGAAATTTGAAGATATTGCTCGTAACCGTGATGAAGCGGTATCGCTACTCCAACAACGTGTCATTCAAATTGCTTCTAAGCGCGCATTTATGCGTCGCCCAATGGCGAAACCTGCTGCGACTGCACCGAGCTCAACAACTCGTCCATTAGCATCACGCAATACTGCGCCTGCCGCAGCAACTGCAAGTCGCCCTGTGGCAGCAAAATACCGCGCTTCAGGTAAGAAATATCAGTTAACAGCTATCGGTACTTCCACTGGTGGTCCTGTTGCTCTGCAAAAAATTCTGACTCGTTTACCCGTAAACTATCCGCACCCAATCGTGTTGATCCAACATATGCCAGCTACTTTTACTGCTGCTTTTGCAAGTCGTTTAAATACGCTTTGTAAGATCCAAGTAAAAGAAGCTCAAGATGGTGATGTATTGCAAGCTGGCGTTGCCTATTTGGCGCCAGGCGGTAAGCAAATGATGATCGACGGTCGTGCAGGTGCTGCTCGTCTGCGCATTATCGATGGCGGCGACCGCATGAACTACAAACCTTGTGTGGATGTTACGTTTGGCTCTGCTGCAAAAGTATACGGTGACAAAGTATTGTCGATGGTACTGACAGGTATGGGGGCTGACGGTCGTGAAGGCGCACGCATGTTGAAATCAGCAGGCTCAACAATTTGGGCTCAAGATGAAGACAGTTGTGTGGTTTACGGTATGCCACAAGCGGTTGCGAAAGCGGGCATCTCTACAGAAGATTTACCTCTCGACCGCATTGCGGAACGCATGTTGGTAGAAGTGGGCTTAGCGTAGGAAAGATCATGATCGTTTGGAGTGTTGCTAACCAAAAAGGTGGGGTAGGGAAAACGACATCAACTGTGACGTTGGCTGGGCTATTGAGCCAAAAAGGTCATCGTGTATTGATGGTTGATACAGACCCTCATGCGTCACTGACGACTTACCTTGGTTATGATCCGGATGCAGTAACGTCGAGCTTGTTTGATTTGTTCCAATTGAAGACGTTTTCACGTGAGACAGTAAAGCCGTTAATCGTCGAGACTGAACTTGAAGGAATGGACATCATCCCGGCACATATGTCACTTGCAACGCTTGACCGTGTGATGGGAAACCGCAGCGGCATGGGCTTGATCTTAAAACGAGCGCTTCAAGCCGTAGCAGAAGATTATGACTATGTGTTGATCGACTGCCCGCCAATTCTTGGCGTAATGATGGTCAATGCGCTAGCCGCGAGTGATCGTATCCTGATCCCTGTTCAAACTGAGTTCTTAGCGATGAAAGGTCTTGAGCGTATGATGCGCACTTTGACCATTATGCAGAAGTCTCGTCCAGGTGGCTTTAAAGTGACGATCGTACCAACCATGTACGATAAGCGCACAAGAGCTTCGTTGCAGACACTGACTCAGCTTAAGAAAGATTATCCGAATCAGGTATGGACTTCTGCGGTGCCGATTGACACGAAATTCCGTGATGCAAGCTTAAAGCATTTACCAGCATCACACTTTGCTTCTGGTAGTCGTGGTGTGTTTGCTTACAAGCAACTGCTGATTTACTTGGAGAGGTTGGCGTTCGATGAGCAATAACGACGTACTTTCCAGTGAACAGGCGCTTGATGATTACTTCAGCGCATTACTTGGCGAAGAGGTCGAGGTCATTGAGCAAGAGGAAGAGCTTGACTTACTCGCTCAAGAACTATCATCTGCAGAGCCAGAGCCAGAGCCAGAGCCAGAGCCAGAGCCAGAGCCAGAGCCAGAGCCAGAGCCAGAGCCAGAGCCAGAGCCAGAGCCAGAGCCAAAATTACAAATACAATACGCGGAACCAGAGTCGTACCAATACAGCGATACTTACTCACCTGAGTTAGAAGCGCCTAATTTGGAAGACGTTCAACGATTGTTAAGCCAGCTGGAATCCACCAATGTAGTGGCTGAGTTGGATATCGATGACATTTTGGATCAAAACACGATTGATATCGCAGCCGAAGCTAAATCAATCGAACCAGAAATTGAAATCGAAGCTGCGGCAGTTGCCGTGGATGAAATTCAAGAGTGGGATATCGAAGAAGAATTGATTCCTGCTGTTGAGACCGAGCAGCCAGAACCAGTTTGGACTCAACCTGAAACTGAAGCGTTTGAGCCTGAAGTTGACGTTGAAGCCGATGTGGAAGTCGAACAGCACATTGAGACAGAAGCCGAACTGGAAACGGAAACAGGCTCACTGTTGCCAAACACTTGGGAAAGCACGCAACGTAGCGAAGATTTTCAGGTGCTGTACTTTGATGTTAATGGTGTGACGTTTGCCGTTCCACTTGATGAGCTCGGTGGTATCCATCAAATTACGGAACTGAACCATTTGATTGGTCGTCCTGCATGGTACCTAGGTTTGCAAACCAGTCGTGAGCAACAATTTGATGTTGTCGACACTGCGAGGTGGGTGATGGCTGATAAGCTTCATGACGAAGAGTACAAAGATAACTACCAATACGTCGTTATGCTTGGTGAAAGCATGTGGGGGTTGGCAAGTAACCAATTAATGGGTACTGAGACACTCAATATCGACAAAGTCCGTTGGCGTGAACAAGCAGGTAAGCGCCCTTGGCTAGCGGGCATGGTGAAAGAAAAAATGTGTGCTTTAATTCATGTCCAAGCACTTATAGACATGCTAAACGCTGGTTTAGATGTAAAATCACTGAATTAGATTTTTGGTCGGGAACGACAATTACGAGGATTAACTATGTCTCAAGCTTTTGAAGTAGAAGTGAAGAAAGATACATCGAACGACGAAGTTCTTCAGTGGGTGACGTTCCAACTAGAAGAAGAAACGTACGGCATTAATGTAATGCAAGTTCGCGAAGTTCTTCGCTACACAGAAATCGCTCCGGTTCCAGGTGCGCCAGATTACGTACTGGGTATTATCAACCTACGTGGTAATGTCGTAACGGTTATCGATACACGTTCACGTTTTGGTTTGATGGAAGGTGAAGTTACTGACAACACTCGCATCATCGTGATTGAGTCTGAGCGTCAAGTTATCGGTATCTTAGTAGATAGCGTCGCTGAAGTTGTTTACCTACGTTCTTCTGAGATCGACACTACGCCTTCTGTAGGTACGGACGAAAGCGCGAAATTCATCCAGGGTGTAAGCAACCGTGATGGCAAGCTACTTATTCTTGTTGATCTGAACAAGCTGCTAACTGATGACGAATGGGATGAGATGGCTCACCTATAATTGGCTGATGAATCATGGCTGACGAAACCTTCCTATCTTTACCGCTCTTAGTGGGCGGTCTAGCATTTGCCTTCTTGATTTTGCTTTTGTTGCAAATTCGCGTTCGTGCGGGTCTGCAAAAGCAAATGGACCAGCAGCGTGCGCAAGCACGTCACGCAGAAAAAGAAGTGCAAAAGCTAAACAAGCAATTGTTGGAAGTGCGTTCAGTGGTCGTTGGTTTAGGTCAAAAGGTCACTGAGCAACAAGATGTGATTCAACATCTTAATGAGCGCATTCGTGAACTTGAGCACGCAGATACCGATGGTCGTTTGTACAGCCGTGCTTCTAAAATGGTTCAACTTGGCGCTGACATCAATGAGTTGATTGAAGAGTGTGAATTGCCAAAAGCAGAAGCAGAATTGATGCTTTCTCTGCAGAAAAAACTGGCAGGTCAAGAGAAGATCCCTCCACTTAGCGGTCAACCATCAGATGATCCGACATACCCACCTCGTGGACGACGTCGATAAAGAATGAAAAAAGAAGCTTCGGCTTCTTTTTTTATTTTTAAAATAAAAACTTATAATCACTTATGGTTATTTTTATTAAAATGTGACTATAAGTTAACAAAAACTCACGAACTTACATACATCATCGCTTTCTTATCCTGTTTTGTCACAACTAAGCTGTGCTAATATAGCGACTCGTTCATTTTTTAGTTGAAGCCCTATGTTAGAAGTCTCTAACCTAACTGCGATCCGTGATGACAGGGTCCTGTTTGAAAACCTGCAATTCGAAATTAAACCTGGAGAGTTGGTCCAGATTGAAGGACGTAACGGTACAGGCAAAACCACATTGCTGCGTATTGTGACAGGGTTAGGGGACAGAGAAGAAGGCATCATCAAATGGAAAGGCGAAGAGGTTGAAAAGTCTCGTGATGTTTTCCATCAGGACCTTTTGTTCCTAGGGCATCAAACTGGCGTTAAACGCGAACTTACTGCGTTTGAAAACCTGCGCTTTTACCAATCTATCCATAATAATCGTTCCTCAGATGAAGAAATCTTTGCTGCTTTAACCCAAGTGGGTCTTGCAGGCAGAGAAGATGTGCCTGTAGCACAACTTTCTGCAGGACAGCAGCGTCGCGTTGCATTGGCAAGACTGTGGCTAAGTAATCAAATTTTATGGATTTTGGACGAACCGTTAACTGCAATCGATAAGCAAGGTGTGAAGGTGCTTGAATCGTTGTTTGCAAATCATGCAGACAATGGTGGCATTGTGATTTTAACGACACACCAAGATATGTTTGCAGACAGCCCGAAACTTAGAAAAATAAAACTGGGTGACTAATATGATTTCGGCAATGTCGACCATTATCCGCCGCGAGCTTTTGATTGCATTTCGCCGTCAAGCAGACATCTTGAACCCTTTGTGGTTTTTCATCATTGTTATCACACTTTTCCCTCTTAGCATCGGTCCAGAGCCTAATTTGTTAGCACGTATTGCAGCAGGCATTGTTTGGGTTGCTGCGTTGCTATCCGCCTTATTATCATTAGAACGTCTATTCCGTGATGATTATCAAGATGGTGCGCTTGAGCAAATGATGCTAATGCCGATCCCACTGCAACTTGTTGTGATTTCCAAGGTCATAGCTCACTGGTTGTTAACGGGATTGCCTCTGATCTTAATCAGTCCATTGTTGGCGATTCTATTATCTCTTGATTTTAATACTTGGCTGTCTGTTGTACTGACATTGGTCATCGGTACACCGACGTTGAGTTTTATCGGTGCTATTGGTGTAGCACTGACTGTTGGGTTACAAAAAGGCGGCGTTCTTTTAAGTTTGCTAATTCTCCCGCTTTACATCCCAATTCTAATTTTCGCTACGTCCGCGATTGATGCCGCAGCACTGGGTATGGCGTATAACGGGCAATTAGCGATTTTAGGCGCAATGTTGATGGGGGCTGTCACTCTCACACCATTCGCCATCAGCGCAGCATTGAGAGTTAGTGTTAACTAACTCAGTAAAGTGCGCGTTTAGCGACGTTTGATCAAAGAATTATTATTAAAGCACTGCTACGGTCTCGACCCTCTGGACAGTGTCCCTGAAGTAAGAGTGAGAACTTAACATGTGGAAATGGCTACATCCTTATGCCAAGCCAGAAGCAGCTTATCACCTGAGCGGTAAGTTTCTTCCTTGGTTTTCTGTATTGGCCCTCGTATGCCTATCGGTTGGTACCGTCTGGGGGCTCGCATTTGCACCTTCGGATTACCAGCAAGGCGATAGTTTCCGAATCATTTACATCCACGTACCTTCGGCTATTTGGTCTATGGGCGTGTACATGTCGATGGCTATAGCTGCATTTATCGGCTTGGTTTGGCAAGTACGTCTATCTGACATGGCAGCACTGGCCATGGCGCCTATTGGTGCGGTATTCACCTTTATTGCTCTGTTAACGGGTGCCGTTTGGGGTAAACCTATGTGGGGCACTTGGTGGGTATGGGATGCTCGTCTAACCTCTGAACTTATTCTTCTATTCTTATACCTTGGTGTTATTGCACTTTACCACGCGTTTGACGATCAAAAGACAGCGGCAAAAGCGGCGGGTATTTTGGCAATCGTTGGTGTGGTCAACCTACCGATTATCCACTTCTCTGTTGAGTGGTGGAATACGCTTCACCAAGGCGCGACAATCACCAAATTTGAAAAACCATCCATCTCATCCAATATGCTTTGGCCGTTGCTGCTAAACATTTTTGGTTTTGCGTTCTTCTTTGGCGCGGTAACGATGGTGCGCTTCCGTAACGAAATTATCAGCAAAGAGAGTCATCGCCCTTGGGTGCAAAAACTCGCGGCTGAAAAAACTCAGTGAGGTAATTGAATATGCATTTTGAATCTCTGAGCGAACTCTTTGCCATGGGTGGCTACGCAGGTTACGTATGGAGCGCGTTTGGTATTACTTTCTTATCTATGATCATTCTTTTAATTTCGAGTATCCGCCGTGGGGATGCGTTGTTAAAAGAAGTGAAAGCGAAAATTGATCGTCAAGCGCGAGTCGACGCGGCGAAGAATATGGAGAACACGTTATGAACCCGAGACGTAAAAAGAGGCTAGGCATCGTTCTGGCGATCTTTATCGGTATTAGTGCAACCATCGGTTTGATGCTTTATGCGTTGAACCAAAATATGGATCTATTCTACACGCCGACGGAATTGGTAAATGGTAAACCTGACGGTACTAAACCAGAAGTTGGTCAGCGTTTGCGTATCGGCGGCATGGTGGTTGTAGGCTCAGTTCGCCGTGACCCAGAGTCACTAAAAGTGAGCTTTGATCTGCACGACGTGGGCCCTAAAGTGACGATCGTGTACGAAGGTATTCTTCCTGATTTGTTCCGCGAAGGTCAGGGTATTGTTGCTCAAGGTGTTCTTGAAGACGCAACAACCGTAAAAGCTTTTGAAGTGTTGGCAAAACACGATGAAGAGTACATGCCACCTGAAATTGCAGAAGCAATGAAGAAGACTCACGAGCCTCTGCAGTACACATCAGAACAGAAACAAGGAAGCGGCCAATGATTGCTGAAATCGGTCACTTTGCCCTCATACTTTCGCTAGCAATGGCATTGTTGCTAAGCATATTGCCGTTATGGGGCGCATCAAATAACAACACTATGCTGATGAACACAGCACGACCACTTTCATGGTCGATGTTCGTCATGCTGTTTTTCTCATTTGCGATTTTATGTTGGGGATTCTACACCAACGACTTTACGCTCCAATACGTTGCAAGTAACTCAAATAGCCAACTGCCTTGGTACTACCGCTTAACGGCTGTTTGGGGCGCGCACGAAGGCTCACTACTGCTTTGGGTACTTATCCAAGCTGCGTGGACAGTCGCGGTCGCTACTTTCAGTCGTGGTATGCCACAAGAATCCGTTGCGCGTGTACTTGCTGTTATGGGCATGATCTCAGTGGGCTTCCTACTATTTATCATCCTGACTTCGAACCCGTTCCTGCGCACTTTGCCGTTCTTCCCGGTAGATGGTCGTGACTTGAACCCGCTTCTTCAAGACCCAGGTTTGATTGTTCACCCACCTATGCTTTACATGGGGTACGTAGGCTTCTCGGTTGCCTTCTCGTTCGCGATTGCGTCTTTGATGACTGGTCGTCTTGATACGGCTTGGGCTCGTTGGTCTCGTCCTTGGACAACCGCTGCTTGGGTATTCCTAACACTAGGTATCGCACTAGGTTCTTGGTGGGCATATTACGAACTTGGCTGGGGTGGCTGGTGGTTCTGGGATCCAGTAGAAAACGCATCATTCATGCCTTGGCTAGCGGGTACAGCACTGATGCACTCTCTAGCGGTAACCGAAAAACGCGGTACATTTAAAGCGTGGACGGTACTTCTTGCTATCTCTGCATTCTCTTTGAGTTTGTTAGGTACCTTCTTAGTGCGTTCCGGTATTTTGGTATCGGTACATGCGTTCGCGTCTGATCCATCACGCGGTATGTTTATCCTAGGTTTCCTAGTCTTTGTTATCGGCGGCTCACTCCTGCTATTCGCAGTGAAAGGGGCAGCGGTTCGCGTACGTGGTAATTTCGATTTGGTGTCGCGTGAGAACGCGCTGCTTGCTAACAACGTGCTTCTGATTGCTGCGCTAGTCGTAGTATTGGTTGGTACCTTGTTACCATTGGTTCACAAACAAATTGGTCTTGGTTCAGTATCTATCGGTGCACCATTCTTCGACATGCTGTTTGCGTGGTTGATGATGCCGTTCGCCTTCCTACTAGGTATTGGTCCTATGATTCGTTGGAAGCGCGACAATCTATCTAAGCTTATTAAGCCAATGATTGTTTCTGGTGTGCTTGCTTTCGCACTAGGTGCTGTGTGTGTATTCCTGTTCGCCGATTTCTTCTCAGCGATGGCTTACATCGGTTGGGTAATGGCAATCTGGATCATTGCAATGCATGGCTTTGAACTGTACGAGCGTGCTACTCACCGTCACAGCTTCGGCGAAGGTGTTCGTAAACTTCAACGTAGCCACTGGGCAATGATGCTTGGTCACATTGGTCTAGCCGTTACTGTGATTGGTATTGCGATGGTGCAAAACTACAGTATCGAACGTGACGTGCGTTTGGCTCCGGGTGAGCACTTCAAGATTTACGGTTATGATTTCTACTTCTCAGGTCTACGTGACAAAGATGGTCCAAACTACGATGGTTACATCGCGGACTTTGAAATCACGAATGATGGTAAGTATGTGAACACGTTGCACGCTGAAAAACGTTTCTACCGTACAGCGAAGTCGATGATGACTGAAGCGGCAATCGACCGCGGTATCACTCGCGACCTATATATTGCGATGGGTGAACGTCTAGAAGATAACCGTTCTTGGGCGGTTCGTATTTACTACAAACCATTCGTTCGTTGGATCTGGGCTGGTTCATTGATCATGTCTTTGGGTGGTGCGCTTGCTATCTCTGATAGACGTTACCGCTTCCGCAAAACGGCTAAGAAAGGCGATAAGTCAAAGCTAGCGGAGCAGGAGGCAAAATAAATGAATAAGAAAGTCTTATTTATCCCGTTGGTAGCTTTCATGGTATTGGCGGGTATCTTCGCAACTCAGTTGGTTCGAAACCAAGAGGGTGACGATCCAACAAAACTTGAGTCAGTACTGGTTGGTAAGCCAGTACCTGAGTTCCATCTAGAGGATTTAGCTGAACCTGGTAAACAGTACGATCAGTCGATCTTTAAAGGCGAACCACTGTTGCTTAACGTTTGGGCGACTTGGTGTCCGACTTGTTACGCTGAACATAAGTACCTCAATGAGCTTGCAGGGAAAGGTGTGAAGATCATCGGCATGAACTACAAAGATGATCGCAATAAAGCGGTAGGTTGGCTGAACGATTTGGGTAACCCATACCTGATCAGCTTGTTTGATGGTAGTGGCATGCTAGGTCTAGACCTTGGTGTGTACGGTGCACCAGAGACATTTATCATCGATGCAAACGGTGTGATCCGTTACCGTCATGTTGGTGATGTAAACCCTCGCAACTGGGCGGAAACGTTGGAGCCGCTGTACACCAAGTTGGTTGAGGAGGCGAAGCAATGAGAAAGTTTTTCTTAGCGGCTTTTGCTGCGATGACATTTTCTCTTGCTGCTCATGCAGCGATTGAAGTGTATGAGTTTGACAATCTAGAACAAGAACAGCAGTTCAAAGAGCTTGGTCATACTCTTCGTTGTCCTAAATGTCAGAACAACACCATCTCTGATTCGAATGCAGAATTGGCTCAAGACTTACGCCATAAGGTGTACGAAATGACCAAAGAAGGTAAGTCGAAAGATGAGATCGTGGACTACATGATTGCTCGTTACGGCAACTTCGTAACGTACAATCCTCCGTTTACTTTTGCTACTGCAATTCTGTGGCTAGGCCCACTAGCAGTGGTATTAGGTGGCTTTGGTTTAATCGTGCTGCGTAGCCGAAAATCAAAAGCAAAAGCAGTTCAAGCAAGTAACGAACAATGGGACGAAGAAAAAGAAGCGCGTCTCAAATCATTGCTTGATGAAGAGAACAACGGAGATAAGAAGTAATGACACTATTTTGGGTTTCTACCGTTGTTCTTACGCTGATAGCTTGTGTCTTAGTTGCACTGCCGCTGCTTAAGCAAAAAGCCAACAACGATGAAGTGTTACGTGATGAGCTTAACAAAGCGTTCTATAAAGACCGCCTATCTGAGCTTGCTGAAGAAACAGACGAAGGTCTAGTCGAGAGCCAAGATGATTTGATTTCTGATCTGAAGCAATCTCTTCTGGACGATATCCCTGGTGATAAAAAGCAAAAGGAAACACATGTTTCTCCGATTGCTGTTTTGATCCCATCAGTGATTTTGACAGTGGTATTGAGCTACGGTCTTTACTACAAGTTTGGCGCATCTCAAGACGTTGTGAAGTGGCAGGAAGTAAACGATAACCTTCCTGAACTTTCTAAAAAGCTAATGTCTGCAGCATCTGAGCCACTCAGTGATGATGAAATGGCTGATCTCTCTTTGGCTCTGCGCACACGCCTGCATTACCAACCTGAAGACTCAACCGGTTGGTTGCTATTAGGTCGTATTGCTTTGGCGAACCGAGATGTGACGACTTCCATTGATGCAATGGAAAAAGCGTACAAGCTAGAACCAAAAGATCCAGATGTTCAACTTGGTTACGCACAAGCTCTGATGCTTTCCCAAGACGAGATGGATCAAGCTACGGCTCGTTCTCTGCTTGGTAAACTGATGCAACAAGATTACGTTGACCTACGTGTCTTCTCTCTACTTGCGTTTGATGCATTTGAGCGCCAAGATTTCCCAGCCGCGATTAAGTATTGGGGTATCATGCAACAAATGATCGGTCCTGAAGATAGCCGCTATGAAATGCTAGGTCGCAGTATCGAAAGTGCACGTAAGCAAATGGGTGAAGCGGTTTCTCCAGACAAGAGTGTGGCAGTGACTATTAACGTAGCTCCAGAAGCTCAACTTGATCCAAATGCGGTATTGATTGTGTCAGTACATCGCGCAGATGGTTCTCCGATGCCTGTCGCGGCAGCTCGCTACCCATTAGGTATATTCCCTCGTACAGTTGTACTAGATGATGGTAATGCGATGATGGACGGTCAGAAGCTATCTTCTCTAGATAAGTTGATGGTTCGCGTTCGTGTTGACTCGGATGGTAACGTTGCAACTCGTGACCAAGATTGGCATGGTGAAAGCCAAGTCGTTGATTTTGGTCAGCCAGTAGAAGTGATGATCGATAAACAGTATCAATAATTCATGAACGTCTCTAATAATTGACACTTAAGGATTGTTAGGACGGTTTTGTGGTATGACTACCAACTATCGAGTAGAATAATAAAGGCCAGCACATGCTGGCCTTTACTTATATACCCAAATGACTTTTTCCAAAGTACTAAACGTACGTAAAACACAGGTCATTTAGGGGTATTAATCGTCGTTATGGAACGTAGAATGTATAACAAGGGTAAATCCATCTTCTTGTTGCTGTTCGCTGTTGGACTGGTTGGCTGTTCAACTGCACCCGAGGAAGCGGTAACAGAAGAAAACGAAACTAATCAAACAACTTCTGATGTTTATGACCCATTGGAAAGTTTCAACCGCACAATGTGGGAACTGAACTACGATTATCTTGACCCGTATTTAGTTCGCCCAGTGTCTCTTGCGTATGTTGATTACACGCCTGTGCCAATTCGCTCTGGTATTGCTAACTTCCTAGCTAACTTAGACGAACCTGCGAGTGTGGTGAATAACCTAGTTATGGGAAATGGCACTAAAGCCGTTGATCACTTTAACCGCTTCTGGATTAATTCGACATTCGGTATCTTAGGTCTGTTTGACGTTGCAACGGCTGCTGGTATCACCAAGTACGACAACAAAGAGTTTAGTAGTGTGGTTGGTCACTATGGTGTAGGTAACGGTCCATATTTTATGGTACCGGGCTACGGTCCATATACATTGCGTGAAGTGACAGACACTGTGGATGGTATGTACTTGCCACTTTCATACCTAAACTTCTGGGCAGGCTTAGGTAAATGGGCGCTGGAAGGTATGGAAAAACGTGCTCTGTTAGTACCACAAGAAGCACAGCTTGAAGCATCGCCTGATCCATATGTATTAACTCGTGACGTTTACATTCAACGTCAAAACTTTAAAGCAGAAATCAGTACGATTGATGAAGTAGATGCGGAAGAAGAAGCGTACTTAGATGAGTATTTAGAAGAAGACTTTTAATCGCTTTATACAGAAAAACAAAAAGGCTTGGTGAAAACCAAGCCTTTCTTTTTATCGGTAACTTTCTTTTATCGATAAATAGCGTTCAGATTAGAACTTGTAGTTCGCTTGAACACCGATTAGCCATACGTTACCTGTTGTTTCACCGACAAATTTACCACCAACATCTTCCGCTTTGTCGTCAGACTCGTAACCGCGAGACTCGGTGATCGGTGCATCTTTTGCGATAATGTAAGTAAAGCCAGCATCTAAGCTGAAGTTTTTAGTCCAATCGTAAGTTGCACCAATGCTTAACCATGTGCGGTCGGTTTCTGGAATAGTGATAGTACGGTTCTTGTCACTCACAGCAGAAGTGTCGTACGCAATACCTGTACGAAGTGCTAGTTTTGGCTGAAGCTGGTAAGTTGCACCAACAGCGAAGCGGTAGTTATCTTCCCAGTTTTCAACTTTAACCATTTGGGTGCCAGCAGTCTCCATATGAGCTTCAAGCTTTTCAAAAGAGCTCCAATCGGTCCAGTTGATGCTTGCATGCAATGCCAATTGGTCAGTTAGTTGGTGGAAACTTGCTAATTCCGCTGTCGCAGGCAAACTTAGGTTCATGTAGCCGTTATCACGAGATTTTAGACCAAAGCCTAGACCTTCTGCGTAACCTTCTAGTTTTAGATCAACTTCTGACTTGTAGGTGAAACCAATACGGTTATCTTGGTTAATCTGCCAAGCTGTACCAACTTGCCAACCCCATGCGGTATCGTCACCTTCCATGTATTTTAGTGTTGTGCCCTGAGGTACGCTTATAGGACCTAATGTCGGGTGTACAGCCACGACATTGTTTTTTGGAGCTGTCGCACCAAAGCTACCTTCACCCATGATGTAACGAATACCACCACCAATGCTTAAAGCATCATTTAGTTTGTATGCAGCGTTTAGGTTTGCTTCCATCGTGGTTACGCTTGCTTCGTTACCAAAATGAGACGCACCAAAGTCTTTACCTAGATCTGTTTCCATACCGTAGTTGGTACCGAACGCTAGGCCAAGCGCGAATTTCTCGTTGTATTGGTGAGAAAGGTAGAAGTTTGGAATGATCGCATCGTGAGCGAAGTCGTCTGAAGATGCAGGGATATCCTTACCATAGAAATTTACATTGCCTTCTACATCAATGTTTGGGTTTACATAGATAGCACCAACAGACACTTGTGTGCCTTCTAGGTAAGTTAGCATAGCTGGGTTACGCCATTGTGCACTTGCGTTATCAGCCATTGCCGCTTCACCAGCGTATGCACGACCTAGACCAGTCGCAGAGTATTCTGCAAGTTGGAAACCTGCTGCGTTTGCAACGCCTGAAGTACTAAGTAGACCGAATGCCACTGCTGTTGATAGGAGAGTCTTGTTGGTTTTCATTGTAATGTTCGCTGAGTTATTTATAACGTGGGGCGAAAGTTTACGTCTAGAGTTATTACTTTAAAAATGAAAAGCCAATAAAACAGTGTTTTCAGGTAAATTATCTATATATTTTAATCTATGCAGAATATCTAACTAACTGTAATGGCGGTGTGAAAAAAACTCAGCGAACACTTGTGAGTCATAATTGTGAGTTTTGATTACACGTGTGCGCCCAAATTGGGTGAATGTAAAACGATAGATAAGAAAAAAGGCTGGAATTCCAGCCTTTTATATAGAGAGTGTTTATATTAGCTTGCTACGTGATGCTTAGAAGCTGCGGCTGTATTGTAAGCCGAATAGGATAGCATCTGCATGCGTTGTCGCTGACAATGATGAAATGTTTTCTGGTCCAGTTAAAGGGTTGCCCGGTACATGTGCTGGGTTTGGTGTTGACTCATTAACTTTCACATCTTTACCCATCAAGTAAGTAAAGCCGAAGTCGACGTTAGACTTGCTATCGATATGGTATGTGAAACCTGCAGAGAACCATTGACGGTCTGAGTCAGGTACTGATACTGAAGTTAGTGAATCTTGAGCACTTGTGTCGTACATGTAACCAGTACGAAGTGTCCAGCTATTGTTTAGGTAGTAAGTACCACCGATTGAGTAGTGCCAGCCATCTTGCCATGCATACTGCTTGTCGTAGCTTGAGCCAAGTGGAGAACCTTTAAGGTTGCGGAACTCAATTTGGTCAAAGTCGCTCCAACCAATGTATTGGATAGAGTAGTGAACTGCAAACTTAGTGTCGGTGATTTTGTGGAAACCTGAGAACTCAGCCATATCTGGTAGAGGCAATGTGATCTTCTGACCTTTGTCGTCTTCTGCTTCCATTTCTGGGCTGTAGCGGTAAGACAAACCAAAACGGTTGTTCTCATCTAATTCATACACAGTGCCTAGGTTGAAGCCTACAGCCCAACCATCAGCTTTATCTACGTCTACAAGTGTACCAAGCATGCCATGTTCACGCTTCATCGTACCTTCACCATAGATTAGGTCCAGACCAGCACCAAAGCTCCATTGATCGTTTAGGCGGTAAGAACCCGCAACGCCGAAGTTTGCACTTTTAACGTCGGTAAGACCGCCGTATTCTTTTGCAACAAAACTATCACCGAATTCTGTTTTAGTACCAAAGTTAGAGTATGCGTTTACACCCCATGCAAACTTGTCGTTAACTGGCACGATAAGGTGGATATTTGGTGCAATAGAAGTATCGCCAGCATCGTCATAGTTTGAAGCGGTTGGTGGAACTAACCCTTGTGTAGCTTGACATGCGGTCCCACAGTATTTCGCATCTTTTACTTCAATCATTGAAGTAATGCTTTCAAAGCCTACTGACAGTTCCATTTTGTCAAATAGAGCCATTGCCGCAGGGTTGCGAGCCATTACAGAAGCGTTATCTGCAATTACCGCATCACCGGCGAATGCACGACCGATACCAGTCGCTGATTGTGCGTTTAGCTGGAAACCAGCCGCCATTGCTTGACCAGATGCCATTGCAACCGTCACTGCTAGGAGAGTCTTTTTAAACAGACGCGTATTCTGAGTCATTTTTTATTCCTTATTAGTTTCGTCTCTTTGGACGATAAGTTGAGCTTTTGCTCAGTGGCGCAGATAGTAGTATTAAGAGTGGACCATACAAATCCGACCATTGGATAAATTTGAATAAAAATTGCAGAAATGATGTCTAAATGTCGGGAAATTGCATCTAAAGTGCATAATTTAGAGTTTTGACTCTAAACTCAATAGTTAGCGTGAATGCTTTTTGTATTATTCATAAAAAAAAAGCCGCTAAATTTCGAAATTTAGCGGCTTTTTAGTAGCTAGTAGTGTCGTTTCGCTGAAGTTATTACATCGGCTCCATCATTGGAGCAAGTTTTGCTGCAATCGCATCGATGTCTTCACCGCTGTTACCAACAAGAATCATGCTGGCTTTACCCACAGGCTTCACAACACCGCTCATACCATCTTTATCAAAATCGACTTTCTGGTCGCTCTTCACGTCAGTAACAAACATGGTTACTTTGCCTTCTTTACCTTGAAAAACCATATGAAGGGCGTTTGACTCACCAAAGCCGCAATGGTTTAAGTAGTAAACATGGTACGGAAAGCTACCGTTAAGTTGATAATGGAACGGCATCATTTTCGCGTTTACTTGCTTGCTTGAAACATCCTCATCGAGGTTGCGTACAAATGACTCTTCCGCCACCACGTGTTTCATTGCGGTATCTGCTAGGCTCGCTTGAGCTGGAGAGACAATAACGTTCCCCCAGTTGATTTGACCTACCAATAAACCAGCAGTAAAAGCAACCGATGCAGCCAACGCCATTGCTTTGCGAGCAAAGTTCGGTCTAACCACATTATCGTTATCAAGCGCATTCGACGTTTGATTAAACAGAATTTTGTCGGCTAGATCTTCAGGCACATCCACATTCATGGCTTGCTTGATTTTAAGGTCGAGATCCAAAACGTCATCAACAAACTTACTGTTAGCGTCGTTCTCAGCTAAAGCTTGAAGAATCTCTTCATCCTTCTGTTTTGGATCCGACAAAATACGACGACGAAATTCTAAATCATCCATTTTTTTGTCCTCTCTGAGTATCTTGAGAATCCAACATCTCTTTTAATTGATTACGGGCGCGGAAAAGGCGCGTCATTACAGTGTTCTTGTTTAGATCAAGAATGCTGCCGATTTCTTCTCCACTGAAACCACCAACAACTTGAAGAAACAAAGGCTCACGGTATTCGACGTCAAGCTTCATTATCTGAGCTTGTAGCCATTCCTGCTGATGATGTGGGTCATCGCTAACTTTAGCATCATTGCCGTAGTCATCGATATCAACCAAATCAAATTGTTTACGCTCGAAGCGGCGCGCGTTTTCTCGTCTCAATATAGTAATAAGCCAAGATTTTGCTGCCTTTTCATCTTGAAGACTATCCAGTGACTTCCATGCGCGCAAACAGGTTTCTTGAACCAAATCTTCTGCAATCGCCTTGTCTTTGCATAACCAGTAAGCGTAGCGATACAAGTCTCTGTGATAGCCCCGAACAAGAGCTTCGTATTTTCTTTGTCTGTCCATATCAGAGTTGACCGGACTGTTGGAATTTTTCTTTCCAAACATTTTAAATATTGCCACAGGAGCCTCCATCTTGCTCTGTGAGGTCATATATACCGATTGTATTTATGAACGATCCGACTACATCGAGATGTAGTGTCGCAGCAGCACAATATACTTCTTCAATGATCAAGCACTTATTTGAAGTGATGATAAATTATTCTATATAGTTTTAATAAGCGTTTTCATGCAACTATTTTAGAGTGATCAAGACTCTTTCGTACTTTGATACGTTCAGAAACTATAAAATCACCATAAAATTGATCTATTTCAAAATCTGATGCAGTGAAGGGGCTATAGTACATCTTGTCATCTAGTTAGTCATTGACGACTAACATGTTGAGCAAGATGACACTTCCTTTTGAAGGCTGACTTTACTTTCTCCTAATCAGGAAACTGATTAATTTTACAATTGGCGTATGTTAATTGTTTTATAGATATTCCGACCACACAGTTTTGTGTGGTTTTTTTTTGCTTCAATTTTACCTTCCGCACACTTCTCTTCATTTTAACTCACTATAGTTAATCATTCTTAATCGCCTAAGAATCAATGAACTAGAGCAATAGATCTACTCGCTTCACGTTTATTTAAACGCATGTTTGATAAATTTAACAAACTGATTACAATGCATCAGGTCAGACCTCTTGTATTTAAGGAGAAACAATGGGCAAGCAGGAAGTGAAAACACGCCACGGTGAACGTGTTGCTATTGTCGCAGGGCTACGAACCCCCTTTGCTCGTCAAAGCACTGAGTTCAGCCAGGTGCCAGCGGTCGATTTAGGCAAAATGGTAGTGAGCGAAATGCTTGCTCGCACAGACATCGATCCGAAACTCATCGAACAAGTGGTATTTGGACAAGTAGTTCAAATGCCAGAAGCGCCAAACATTGCTCGTGAAATTGTGCTTGGCACAGGAATGCACATCCATACTGATGCCTACAGCGTTACTCGCGCGTGCGCGACTAGCTTCCAAGCTGCAGTTAACGTTGCTGAGAGCATTATGGCGGGCAGCATTGATGTTGGTATCGCGGGTGGTGCGGACTCTTCATCGGTTTTACCAATTGGTGTTTCTAAGAAACTTGCCGCGAACTTGCTTGCGCTAAGTAAAACCAAAACGCTGGGTCAAAAGCTCAACATTCTCAAAAAACTCAGCTTTAAAGATTTAATGCCAGTACCGCCTGCGGTAGCTGAGTACTCGACTGGGCTTTCAATGGGTCAAACTGCTGAGCAAATGGCGAAGTCACACGGCATTACTCGTGCAGAACAAGACGCTTTGGCGCACCGTTCTCACTCTCTAGCTTCGCAAGCTTGGAAAGACGGCAAAATCCAAGACGAAGTGATGACGGCTTTCCCAGAACCTTACAAAAAGTGGATCTCTGAAGATAACAACATTCGTCATGATTCGACATTAGAAGGCTACGCAAAACTGCGTCCGGCTTTCGACCGTCAATACGGCAGCGTAACAGCGGCGAACAGTACACCATTAACCGATGGTGGTGCGGCGGTGATGCTAATGCGTGAAGGCAAAGCGAAAGAGCTTGGTATGGAAATACTTGGCTACATTCGCGGTTATGCATTCTCAGCCATTGGTGTGGAAATGGACATGCTAATGGGACCAACATACGCGACAGCAAAAGTGTTGGAGAACACAGGTCTAGAACTTTCAGACCTAACGCTTATCGATATGCACGAAGCCTTTGCTGCTCAAGCATTGGCGAACGTGAAGATGTTTGCTTCTGATAAATTTGCCCAAGAAAACCTAGGTCGCTCGAAAGCGATAGGTGAGATCGACATGGATAAGTTCAACGTCCTTGGCGGTTCAATTGCCTATGGTCACCCATTTGCCGCAACTGGCGCACGTATGATGACGCAAACGCTGCGTGAGCTTAAACGTCGTGGCGGTGGTCTTGCGTTGAATACCGCATGTGCCGCAGGTGGCCTTGGTGCAGCAATGATTTTGGAGGTTGAGTAATGAGCGAGCAAAAAGCATTTAGTCTAAAGATTGATGAGCAGAACATTGCTTGGCTAGCCATCGATGTGCCAAATGAGAAAATGAACACGCTGCAAGCGGCGTTTGCAGATGAGATGAAAGAGATCTTCGCTCAATTAAAAGACACCAGCGGCGTGAAAGGGGTGATCATTCATTCCCTAAAACCAGATAACTTTGTTGCCGGTGCCGATGTTCGTATGCTTGAAGCGTGCACAACGGCGAGTGAAGCTGAAGCATTAGCTAAGCAGGGGCAAGAGTTATTCCAGCAACTGTCTGATCTGCCTTATCCAGTTGTTGCTGCGATTCACGGTCCATGTTTAGGCGGTGGTTTAGAGCTTGCGTTAGCGTGTGACTACCGTGTGTGTACCGATTCCGATAAAACACGTCTTGGTTTGCCTGAAGTGCAACTTGGTTTGTTGCCTGGTTCTGGTGGTACTCAGCGCCTTCCTCGTCTGATTGGTCTGTTGCCTTCGTTAGACCTCATCCTTACAGGTAAACAACTGCGTGCCAAGAAAGCGAAAAAACTTGGCGTTGTTGATGCGTGTGTACCAGAGACGATTCTTCTTGATGTAGCTAAGCAGCTTATCGAAAAAGGGAAGAACAAAGGTAAGAAGAAGCAATCGACAAAAGAGAAGTTGATGTCGGGCAGTGGTTTAGGTCGTAAGTTTGTGTTTGAGCAAGCCGCGAAGAAAACCAATGAGAAGACCCGCGGTAACTATCCAGCAACGGTTGCGATTCTCGAAGTCATTCAGCACGGTCTTGAAAAAGGCTTTGCTCAAGGTCAAGAGCTTGAAGCGAAGCGCTTTGGCGAATTGGTGATGAGCTCGGAATCGAAAGCACTGCGCTCTATTTTCTTTGCTACCACTGAAATGAAGAAAGAAAACGGTGCGGAAGCCGAGCCAGCAGCTGTCAACAGAGTTGGCGTGTTGGGTGGTGGTCTAATGGGGGCAGGCATCAGCCATGTATCTGTTGCGAAGGCGAAAGTGCCAGTACGTATTAAAGACGTCAGCAATGATGGCGTGCTTAACGCGTTGAACTACAACTATAAGTTGTTCGAAAAGCAGCGTAAGCGCCGTATTATCTCTAAAGCGGGCCTGCAATCGAAAATGCTGCAACTGTCTGGAGGCGTTGATTTCACAAGCTTCAATCATATTGATGTGGTTATTGAAGCGGTGTTTGAAGATCTTGACCTTAAACAGACGATGGTTGCGGATATTGAAGCGAATGCAAAACCAGAGACCATCTTTGCGACCAACACGTCTTCGTTACCAATTCACAAAATTGCAGAAAAAGCAGAGCGTCCAGAAAACATCGTCGGTCTGCACTACTTCAGTCCGGTAGAAAAAATGCCACTGGTGGAAGTGATTCCTCATGAAACTACGTCAGAAGAGACCATTTCTACGGTTGTTGCACTTGCTAAGAAACAGGGCAAGACACCAATCGTCGTGAAAGATAAAGCGGGCTTCTATGTAAACCGCATTCTTGCGCCTTACATGAACGAAGCTGCGCACATCTTGCTGGCAAATGAGCCAATCGAACAACTTGATGGTGCGCTGCTTGATTTTGGTTTCCCAGTTGGTCCTATCACATTGTTGGATGAAGTCGGTGTTGATATCGGTGCTAAGATCATGCCGATCTTGGTTAACGAATTAGGCGAACGATTTAAAGGTCCAGACGTATTCGACACACTACTGAATGACGGTCGAAAAGGTCGTAAGAGTGGGAAAGGCTTCTACACCTACAAAGGTAAGAAGAAAGAAGTCGATAAGTCCGTGTACAAGCTATTGAACCTGACGCCAGAATCTAAGCTGAGCGACAACGACATTGCATTGCGTTGTGTACTGCCAATGCTAAACGAAGCGGTTCGCTGTTTAGACGACGGTATTATCCGTTCTCCACGCGATGGTGATATCGGCGCGATCTTTGGTATTGGTTTCCCACCATTCTTAGGTGGTCCATTCCGTTACATGGATCAATTCGGTTTGAAAGAACTGGTTGAGAAAATGAACGAGTTTGCATCGAAATACGGTGATCGTTACGCGCCATGTGATGGCTTACTCACTCGTGCGGGTGAAGGTCGTAACTTCTACGATTAATGGCTAGCGCCAAAAATAGAAAGGCTTGCATGACGCAAGCCTTTTTTGTTTCTGAAAGAGTGGCAATTGACAGAGAATCAGTCGTCATTCTTGCCTTTGTTCTTTCCTTTTCCTTTGTCGTTTCCATGACCTTTACCCGGGTTGTCGTCGCCATGGATACTGGCATTGCCTTTACCTTTTCCTTTGTCGTGTTTGCCAGAACAGTCGTCTGACTTAATTGATACGTTATCGCCATCAAGGCGCAAACAGTCTTCACTTAGCTCGAAATCATCACCTTTAATGGTGATATCAGCGTAAGCAGCAGGTGCCAGTGGCATTAGTACAGCAGCAAGTAAAAGTAGCTTTTTCATGTAACCCTCGTGTTTGCGTATTTATTGAACAAGGTAATTACAGCATAAACGAAATGACTACTTTTACCATTTCATGCCATTCTTGTATTTGAGCTTTTACCCGAGACCGAAGTCTTTCGGGCGCAGTTGAAACTCTTCTATCGAGCCAATCTCTAAGCCAAGATTGATTCGCGGCGCGTCTTCATGGGCGATGCCTTGTGAATGCATCACCAAACGATTAGCAGTACGAGGTTTAAGCTCATTGACCACAAAGCGAATCATATCGGTGCGGGTCAATTCTTTAAGCTCTTCCAACACTTTTTCACGCTGATTAAAGTCGGTGTCTTTGTTGCCAATTGCTACCCATAGGCGCTGCGCTCTTCCGCGCAATGTGGTGTCAGGCGTTGCAATCTGGTTCCATAATCCGCGCTTACTGCTGTGCCATTGGTATTCATTGAGCTCTAACAACACCATGTAGAACGCATTTAAAAACTCATCGATTGAGGTAACCAGTTCGGCTGGTGCAGCATTCGGTGACTGCACGTAAAGCACAATCCCCGGATGACGGTTAAGCGGCATATTGCCCGTGCCAACCATGTAACCTAACTGTTGTTTAGTTCGGATCTCATGGAAGAAGGTTGCCGACATCAAGTGATTCGCTAACGAGTAAAGTGCAATATTACGAGGCGAGATGTCTTCGCATTGATGATAAATCACTACAGCTGAGTCTTGTTGGTTACAGTTCACTTCGCGTTGGAAACTGCCGTTTTCACCCAGCATGACGAGTGGGCGAAGCGCTTCTTCGTAACGTTGTTCTTTTACGCGAAGTGCGTCTTTCAATGTGTTTGCCATGTCATGAGCTTGCTGACGCTGCCAATCGCCATAAACGAACATCTCAACGTGTAGCTCAGCCAGAATCGATTCAACGAACACTGACAGCTCATCCACTTCAATCTCTTCCAATGCTTCAACCAAAGTTGCAAATGGAGGATTGTTCGGTTGGAGCAAGCCTGTTAGTGCATTAAAAAGCTGTGAAATAGGACGATCTTGTGATGAATTTCGCCAATTACGTAACAGTTGCTGCTTAATGGTCTCAAAGCGAGCAGGGCTGAACTCACGCGCTGCAAAGCGATGCAGAATCATTTCCAGCAGCTGTGGCAGTTTCTGGCTAAAACCCGATAGGGTAAGCGTGACACCGCCTTGGTGAGCATACATGTTGTAACCCATACCTGCGATTTCAGCTTGATAAGTCTCTTTGGCTAGAGAGTCGAGGAACATCTCAACACATAGACGCGTTTTCACGATGTTTTTCGGTGATGCTACCGCGTGTGAACTATCGATGGCGACGTAAACGACACCTTTTGGTACTCGGAATTCATCGTCTTGCAAGTGCCATAATCGGAAGCCTTCTACATCTTCCACCAACTCCGGCAATGAGCCACCGTTTTCAAACGGTTTTGGATCGAGTTCGTAGCAAATGTATGGGTTCTTTTCTGGGAGAACGAATTGCCAACTTGGGTCGATTTGTTGATAGAAACGGCGCTGCTCTTCGCTAAACGGCGTTACCGAGTAAGGCGTGAAGTACCACTCTGCGGTTTGGTTGTATTCCAAGCCTTTCGCTATCAATGTAACGCGAACGTTTTCAACCGAAAGATATTGAAGTAATGAGCGTTGAAGCACTTCATCATAGCCGGCCATTTTGTAGTCGCCATAAACCGTGTCTTCCGGTTGATAGTGCTGCATATTGATCACCAAATGGCTGACCAAATCCATTGGGCGCGATGGCTCTTGGAAGCGAAAAGCAGATTCCAACACCGCTTGTTTTTCCAAGTAGCGCCACTCATCCATACCGTCTTGTTTGATCATGGACAGATATTGGAATACCGCTTGAACGATGTCATCGATATGGTCCAAGCCGTTTGGCGTCAGTGTGCAACTTACGGTGAAATCGCGGTAGTTACTGCCACTCGCACCGCCGCCTGCGGAGAGGGAAGTAATCCAGCCTTTCTCTTTGAGTTGAAGCATCAGACTGCCTTCACCCTCGTAACCCAACAAGTGAGCAAAGTAGGAGAGGGGCTTCACGCTATAGTGCGCGTCCATTCCCGGCATTGGGAACGTGAGAATCAGTTTACGGAACTCTTTAATTGGCTCGACTTGAACCAGGATGCCTGTGCTTTCTTCAGTGCCAATAGGCACATCGATCGACTTGCCACGTAGTTGGTGATTTGGAATGTCGGCAAACATGGTTTCTACCCATGCTTGCTGCTCATCAAGAGATTGCGGACCAAACAAAGTCAGCGTCATCAAGTCAGCAGAATATTGAGAGTGGTGAAATTCAACTATCTCGTCGCGGATGGATTTGCCATCGCGATCGCCAAGTGTATCTAAGTTACCGACAGAAAATTTTGAAAATGGGTGCTCTGGGTTGATGACTTCTTTGTTGACTTGATACAGACGGCGAGAATCGTCATTCAGCTTGAGCTTGTATTCGGAATCGACCGCTTGGCGCTCTTTGTCTAACGCTTCTTCGTTAAACAGTGGTGCGGTAAAGAATTGGCTGAAGCGATCAAGCGCGGTTTCAAAAGCAGTTGGTGTGACATCGAAGAAGAAACAGGTGTGCTCGGTGCCCGTCCAAGCGTTGTTGGTGCCACCATGTTGACTAATATAACTTTGAAACTCGCCCACTTTAGGGTATTTTTCCGTACCCAAAAAAAGCATGTGTTCTAGATAGTGTGCCAGACCTTGGCGATCCATCGGATCATCGAAGTGTCCAACGTTTACTGCTAGGGCTGCTGCCGACTGTTGAGCCGTGTCGGAATGAATCAGCAACACGCGCAGGGCATTACTCAATGTAATGTAGCGGTATTGATTTGAATCGTTTGGACTTAGGTGCACGATGCGTCTCCAGATTTCGCATTACAGTAATTATGATCCCCGAGCGGGGAGGCGCAAAGTTTGCGCTTCGACAAATACTGCTTGCCGCATTTTTGTTATTCGTAAGAGTACTGCATAAGCCCATCAGCAAATTGCTATGGGGTTCGAGCTATTTGAAGGAATGCACTGAGTTCATAACTTCATCGTAGAATGTGATGAACTGAGTATATTCTTTTTAATAGATTGTTAAGAAAGTCGCTATCTTTAGCAAGCGAATTGGTATAATGAACCGATAATTATATCAGTATTTTTGTTTCGACATTATTAAAGTTAGCCCGCTATCCGTATAAAGATAGCAGTCAACCTTTTGGTAGCGTTAGCTATCCCTAGGAAATAACATGAAAATATTTATCTTGCGTCACGGTGAAGCAGAGCATTTTGCGAACACCGACGCGGAAAGACAACTGACCCCAAGAGGCAGAACTGAATCGGAAGCAGTTGCCCGAGCATGTAAAGAGCAAGGTTTTGCTCAATTCGACAAAGTACTGGTGAGCCCGTACATTCGAGCGCAGCAAACTTGGCAAGAAATCAGCGCACACTTTTCGGCTAAGAGCATCGAAACGTGTGAAGACATCACGCCTTACGGTCAATCCGACCAAGTGTTTGATTTCGCTAATGCGTTGATTGAAGTTGAGAAGCTTGAATCTCTTTTGCTTGTGTCGCACTTGCCGCTGGTGGGCTACCTTACCTCGGAATTTGTGAAAGACATGACGCCGCCAATGTTCCCGACATCTGGCTTGGTGTGCATCGAATTTGATCCGCAAACACAACGCGGTGAAGTGCTTTGGCATATCACGCCATAGAGCACCACCTCTCGGGATGATGGCTCGAGAAAAACAAAAAGGCAGGGTTAACCTGCCTTTGTCGTTCTTGCTCGTTCGAGAAGTACTTCTCGAAGTCGGTGAGTTATTTTTCTGGAATAGACAGTAGCACCAGTAGGGCACCATCGCCGCCAAACTCTAGAGGCGCTTGGTGGAATGCCATTACGTCTGGGTGTTGAGCTAACCAAAGCGGCGCTTTCTGCTTCAGAATGTGCTTACCGATGCCGTGTTGTACACACGCACAGTGGATTTCGTTTTTCACGCAGTACGCGATCATCGCACCGAGTTCTCGCTTGGCTTCTTGCTGTGTCATACCGTGCATGTCTAGGAAAACGTCAGGCACGTACACGCCACGACGAAGACGTTTCACTTCATAAGTGGACACATCGTCACGCGCATAACGAGTTGGTCCCTCTTCATTAAGAAGCGGAACAAACTCATCAGAAAAGTAAAACTCAGAATCACTCGCTTCACGGTTTGAGCGTGTGATTTCTTTTTGCTTAGTATTTTTTTTTGGTTGCTGGATTATGGTATCCTGTCGCAACTTTTTTACGCCCTGTACTGCATCCTTAAACAAGGCGAAATCGTCATCGTGTTCGGTGTCTTTTTTGCTCATTAGGTAAACAATTTCATTTTTACAATTTATGGCAGTATTGTAGCGCTTTTCGGAGGCAATTTTGGATAAGATTTTTGTAGAAGAGGCGGTATCGGAGCTCCATACCCTTCAAGATATGATTCGTTGGACGGTAAGCCGCTTTAACGCCGCTAACCTGTTTTACGGTCATGGCACTGATAATGCGTGGGATGAAGCGGTTCAGCTTATCCTGCCAACATTATACTTGCCGATTGATGTGCCTCCGCACGTATTGAACTCTCGCCTTACGACAAGCGAGCGTCTGCGTATCGTTGAGCGCGTAGTAAAACGCATCAACGAGCGTACACCAACTGCATACCTAACGAACAAAGCATGGTTCTGCGGTCTTGAGTTCTTCGTTGATGAGCGTGTACTTGTGCCACGTTCTCCAATCGGCGAATTGATTCAAGCGGAATTCCAACCTTGGTTGGTGGAAGAGCCTACGCGCATCATGGACCTATGTACGGGTTCTGGTTGTATCGCGATTGCTTGTGCGCACGCTTTCCCTGAAGCAGAAGTTGATGCGATCGACATCTCTACAGACGCTCTACAAGTGGCTGAGCAAAACGTACAAGATCACGGCATGGAGCAACAAGTGTTCCCAATCCGCTCTGACTTGTTCCGCGATCTTCCAAAAGAGAAATACAACCTGATCGTGTCTAACCCACCTTACGTGGATGAAGAAGACATGAACAGCCTGCCAGACGAGTTCACGCACGAGCCTGAACTAGGTCTAGCTGCTGGCACTGACGGTCTAAAACTGGTTCGCCGTATTCTTGCTAACGCACCAGACTACCTCACAGACGACGGTATTCTTGTGTGTGAAGTTGGTAACTCAATGGTTCACATGATGGAACAGTACCCACAAATTCCATTCACTTGGATTGAGTTCGAGAACGGTGGTCACGGCGTATTCATGCTAACGCGTGACCAATTGGTTGAGTGTGCAGAAGAGTTCAAACTGTACAAAGACTAAGTCTGTCGAAATAAACCATTCGAATAAACAATGAAAACACCGAGCCCAGTGCTCGGTGTTTTTTTATCCGCTTCGCACTGAGCTTGGAAAATTTCGGCTGTTTTGTTTTTTCCACCAAATCGGGCTTTACATCAAAACGTAATACCGCCACTATGATTCCACGAAGAATTGAAAAGCAGTTGCGCTCATGGAGAGCGTGGCGACAAGAACTTGAGGAAGTAATGGCAGGAAACAGTATCGGACAACATTTCCGAGTAACGACATTCGGAGAAAGTCACGGTATCGCACTAGGATGTATCGTAGACGGATGCCCTCCAGGTTTGGAAATCACTGAGGCAGATCTGCAAACGGATCTCGACCGTCGCCGTCCTGGCACATCACGTTACACTACCCAACGTCGTGAACCGGACGAAGTAAAAATTCTTTCTGGCGTTTTTGAAGGTAAAACCACAGGTACTTCAATTGGTCTGATGATCGAGAACACAGACCAACGTTCTAAAGACTACTCAGACATCAAAGACAAGTTCCGTCCAGGACACGCTGATTACACTTACCACCAAAAATACGGTGTGCGCGACTATCGAGGTGGCGGTCGTTCGTCTGCTCGTGAAACGGCAATGCGTGTGGCGGCTGGTGCAATCGCTAAGAAATACCTAAAAGACGAGTTCGGTGTAGAAATCCGCGCTTACTTGTCGCAAATGGGTGACGTTTCAATCGATAAAGTGGATTGGAATGAAATCGAAAACAACGCGTTCTTCTGCCCAGATGCAGACAAAGTGGAAGCGTTTGATCAACTTATCCGTGATCTGAAAAAAGAAGGCGACTCTATCGGCGCTAAAATTCAGGTCGTGGCAACCAACGTGCCTGTTGGTCTTGGTGAGCCTGTATTTGATCGTTTGGATGCAGACATCGCGCACGCGTTAATGAGCATCAATGCAGTGAAAGGCGTGGAAATCGGTGACGGTTTTGATGTGGTAAACCAAAAAGGCAGCGAGCACCGTGATACGCTTTCACCAGAAGGCTTTGGTAGTAACCACGCGGGCGGCATTCTTGGCGGTATCTCTACTGGTCAAGAGATTGTTGCAAACATCGCGCTTAAGCCAACCTCAAGCATTACGGTGCCAGGTGAGACTATCACTAAAGAGGGTGAACCAACTCAGTTGATCACTAAAGGTCGTCATGACCCTTGTGTGGGTATCCGTGCGGTGCCTATCGCAGAAGCGATGCTTGCTATTGTCGTTATGGACCATTTGCTACGCCACCGTGGTCAAAACCATGGCGTACAAACCGAGACTCCAAAGATTTAAGTTTGAAGCTTAACTCGATAGAAACACAAAAGGCTGCTCAATGAGCAGCCTTTTTCATGTCTTTTAATAGGTTTCTATTTGAATCAGTGAATCGACCCTTCGGTTTCCAAGTGGAATGAAGGCAAGCGCCATTTAAAGCGTACTGCCGCCATACGCAACATGTAACCAGTAATCAGAGTCACAATCGTCGCGGTTACGTCCGGTACGTTGAACTCAAGTAACGCTAGGTACAAACCTGATGCGATAAGTGCTACAGAGGCGTAAAGCTCTTCATGCAGCACAAGCGGCGTTTGACGACAAATCAAATCACGTAGCAGACCACCAAATACGCCAGTTACAAGTGCTGACACCATACAAATGCCAGGGTGTAAGCCCATGCCAATCGCTACCTTGGTGCCGATGATGCTAAATACGATCAAGCCTAGCGCATCCAAACGAATGAACAGACCTTTCAGCTTGATTACCCACTTCGCCAAGCCAGTTGTCAGTACACCCGCAACGCATGTAATTGCTAAGAATTCAGGATTCTTTACCCAACCTAATGGGTAGTGACCTAGCAAAATGTCGCGTACTGTACCGCCGCCGATTGCCGTTGCACTGGCTACCAACATAACACCAAACCAATCCATTTTTCTTCGACCAGCACTCAATGCACCAGTCATGGCTTCAGCCGTGATACCAATGATATACAACACACTTAGCAGCATAAGGGGACACTCAAATAAAAGGGCTCTGTTATGTCCTTGAGATTAAGGAAAACAGCAGCAAAACTTACCAACAAGATCTAAGCCTTGGGGATAGGCTTAAATCCAAAAAGAATCTCGCTTTAAGTAGCGTTGAAGTCGCCATCATTAAGCGTAAAAATAAGGCGTGAGTGTAGTGGGAAATGTGATCTGTGACGAATGAGAAATTGTATGGAGAAAGCGACTTTCAGATTAACTCAGCTAATAACCAAACATGTTGTGTGGCTTTACCTGTGTAAGAAAAACAGCGACAATGCGCACCGCATATCAATTTGAAGTACAGAATCGATGATGAATCACGAATATCAAGACCTTATCACCATCTTCAACGACACGTTTCTTGAGTCTTTTAATACCAAATTAGAACTTGGTGGTGATGAGCCTATCTACTTACCAGCTGACGAAGCGCACCCACATCATCGGATTATTTTTGCTCGTGGCTTTTACGCGTCAGCACTACACGAGATTGCCCATTGGTGTGTGGCAGGACCAGAGCGCCGCTTGCTAGAAGATTTTGGTTACTGGTACGAGCCAGATGGTCGTACAGCAGAGGTTCAAGCTGAGTTCGAAAAAGTTGAAGTTCGCCCCCAAGCTTATGAGTGGATTCTAGCGAAAAGTGCTGACTTCCCTTTTAACGTTAGTTGTGACAATCTACACGGCGATTTTGAACCAGATCGTCTTGGTTTTATGCACAAAGTGCACAATGAAGTAATGGGTATTTTAGAAAACGGTCTTCCGCCTCGTGTACAAATGCTATCGGATGCGTTGCGTGCCTTTTACCAAACCAAGCCGCTGGAAACGTCTGACTTTATCGTTAAATAACCTCAGAGAAGCTCCATGATTATTGAATTTGAAGAAAAACTACTAGAACTGATTGATGCACGCATTGAAACCGCATCGGATGATGAATTGTTTGCTGGTGGTTATTTACGTGGTCACATTTCTCTGTCTGCGGCGGCGTGTGAAGAAGAAGGCATTAACGATGTGGCTGAGTTGAAATCTCGCATCGAAAACAGTCTTGAGGAAGCGCGTTCAGAATTAACACCAGCAGACCGCGTGATTGTTAACGACCTTTGGCAAGAGCTTCAAGCACAAGCTTAAGCCGCCATCAGTTTTTATAAGCTTCGACAGGTTGCGCTAAACCTCTGGTTGAAGCAAAAAGAGTTGAATTAAACTCCTTCGAAATTTTCGAATCTCTCCTTAAAATTTTTGTGGTTGTAGCACACTCGTTCACCTCTTACTCTTGTTAGTACAAAACGTGAACAAAGGACTACAACCATGAAAATTATCGCATTCGGCGCTTCTACTAGCTCTACCTCTATTAATAAAACTCTCGCGACTTACGCAGCCAATCTTGTTGAAGGTGCAGACGTGCAAGTGTTAGATCTCAATAGCTACGATGTTCCTTTGTTCAGCGAAGACAAAGAGAAGGAAATTGGTCAGGCAGAGGGCGCAAAAGCGTTTCTTGCTGACATCGCAACAGCAGACGCTTTGGTGATTTCTTTTGCTGAGCATAATGGCTCTTACCCAGCAGCGTATAAGAATTTATTCGATTGGGCGACACGCATCGAGCGTAACGTATTCCAAAATAAACCAGCGGTGTACTTAGCGACTTCACCAGGTCCTGGTGGTGCACAAACGGTACTCGCTGCGGCGACAGGCTCTGCACCTTACTTTGGTGCGGAAGTGAAAGCATCGCAATCTATTCCAAGCTTCTACGATAACTTTGATTTAGAAGCGGGCAAGTTCCGTAATGCGGAACTTGCAGATCAAGTGAAAGCAGCAGTGGCGACATTGAATTAAGGTCTCTCTTTTGTGTCATTAACCGAGAGATTCCCGACTACACTCCTTCGTCGTTATTGGGAATGACGAGGGAGTTTTCGTTTAGAAGGTCGCTGAATGAATTGCTCCTGTTCGCTGTTAAAGTTAATGACTTAAATTCGAACATTCCCTAGAAGGAAGAATGATTGAGTAGGGGATCTTTTTTGTGTAATGAATCGAGAGATCCCCCAACTGTATTCGTTCGTCTTTAACAGGAATAGCAACAGACTTTTGCTTTCAGCGAAATACTAAAAGCAAATTACACCTCAGTAATTGCCTTCCCTTTACGTAGCTTTCTTACCCACATACGGCTAGGATGCAGCTCAGTCAGGACATCAACAGGCAGTGGTAACGGATCGCCACAGATTTGTGATGCCAACACTTCTGCCATTAGAGGTGCTGAGCTCAAACCACGAGAGCCTAAACCTAGGAAACAGAATAGGTTAGGGAACTGGTGAATCGCGTCAACGTCTTGCTCTTGTTGATTTTGCAGATCCGCATATTGCGTTTTGATGGTTTCAAAGTCGCCTACGTTCCCTACAAACGGAAGGTGGTCACGGCTAACACAGCGAATACCTTGGCGTGACAAGTTACCAGAGGTATCCACCTCTTTCGTCCAAGTTTGGTTCGGCAGGCACTTCACCAATTTCTCAGCGTTGTCTTTTTGCGCATCCTCGTCAAACTCGTAATCGAGGTGGCTGCGGTCGTAGCTTGCACCGATGCACAAGTGCTGATTATTCGGGTTAACAGGTGTCATGTAACCGTCGTAACACAGTACCGTTTTCAGCTTGGACAAAGTTTCTGTCGCTGGTGCGTGGCTAACTTGACCTTTTACCTGACCCATTGGTAAATCAGCGGTTTGGCTTAGTGTTTGGAACTCACTGCCATTAGCAACCACTACAGTTGAATGTTCAAAGCTTTGACCGTTCGCTTTCAATATCCAAACCTTGCGCGATTCGTCCCAAGTGAGCGACTCGACTTGATGCTCGAACTTCGCTTCAAAAAGTTCTGTTTTATCCAATTGAGCTATCAAGCCTCGCGTGAGTTCAGCAGGGCATAACCAACCGCCAAGAGGATAGTGAACCGATGCCATATCAATCGGCAAGCCTATCTTCTCTGCGGTCTCTTCAGCAGATAGTTTATGAATTAACTCTGGTGTGAAATTGCCAGCAAGCATTTTCTCTAATTTATCTGCAGATTTGTCATCCCACATCAGCTGAGTAATGCCGCACCAATCGTGATCAAATTGGATATCTTGCGCTGCTTGGTCAACAAACTGACGGGCAAACAAAAAGCCCGGAGCGAATACACGAGAAACGCCTTTGTGTGGACCATTTAATAATGGGTACACTGCGCCTTGGCGGTTGCCTGATGCGCCTTCTGCAGGTTGAGCGTCTTTGCAGTAAAGCGTGATATTTTGACCGCGACGAATCAGCGTTTTAGCCAAAGCCGCGCTAGCGATACCGCCACCAATAATCGCGATGGAATCATGATTGGTCGAGGCAGTGCGGTTAAACCAAGGTAGGTGGTTTGAATGCGCTTCACGCTGCTCCATCGAACCTGCAATCATTTCACGTTTGGTGCCGAAGCCTTTGACTTTTTTCATTGCAAAGCCCGCTTCGTTTAAGCCGCGACGCACAAAACCCGCTGCCGTAAAGGTTGCGACCGTACAATCCTGTTTCGCCAATTTTGCCATGCCGTTGAATAGGTTTTGGTTCCACATTTCTGGGTTTTTGCTCGGTGCAAAACCATCTAAGAACCAAGCATCAATCAAGCCTTGCTCTTCATAAGGAACAAGCGGCATGCAGTCTTTGATATCGCCAAACCAAAGATCGAGTGTGATAGCGCCGTCTTCTAAAACAATGCGATGACACTCAGGCACTGCTGCTGGATAGTGCTGTTGCAGTTTTTCGGCAAACTCTGCCAATTCTGGCCATGATTGATGCGCTTTTTCTAAATCAGCTTTGCTTAGTGGGTACTTCTCAAAGCTAACAAAATGCAATTCTTTTAGGGTTGCCTCTGGATATTCGCGACGAAATTCGGTAAACCATTGCCACACGGCTAAGAAGTTCAACCCTGTGCCAAATCCGGTTTCACCAATAACAAAACGTCTTTGGTCAAATTCCTGCCATCTTTCTGGTAGATGATTTTGTTTGAGGAACACGTAACGCGTCTCTTCGAGACCGTTTACGTTGGAGAAATAAACATCATCAAATTGGTCAGAAACCGGTGTACCAGCTTCGTTCCAACCAAGTTCTGCGTTTTTAATCGAAGTCATAATGGTGCAAATATGTGATTTGGCGCGGTTAGAATTCGGCGATTGTACGAATTTCTGGGAAAGCTGACCACTTTTGTTGACTATCTTAGTTATTATCTAGCGGATTTTTGAATTATAGGAATGTCATAATGAAACGAGTCGTAATCACCGGTATGGGTATTGTTTCAAGTATCGGTAACAACGTCGAAGAAGTTCTAGCGTCTCTTAAAGCGGGCAAATCTGGCATCACTGCGTCTGAGCAGTTTAAAGAAAACGGTCTGCGTTCGCAGGTATGGGGTGATCTGAAAATCAACCCAGCAGAATTTATTGACCGTAAGCAGATGCGCTTTATGGGTGATGCGGCTGCTTATGCATACCTATCAATGCAGCAGGCAATTGAAGACGCTGGTCTATCTGAAGAACAAGTTTCAAACGATCGTACAGGTATCGTTGCTGGTTCTGGTGGTGCTTCTGCATTAAACCAAACAGTAGCAACTGACACGATGCGTGCAAAAGGCGTAAAACGCGTAGGTCCATACATGGTTCCACGTACTATGTCGTCAACAGTATCAGCGTGTCTTGCAACACCATTTAAGATTCGTGGCGTGAACTACTCAATGAGCTCAGCTTGTGCAACGTCTGCACACTGTATCGGTCACGCGATGGAGCTTATCCAACTTGGTAAACAAGACATCGTTTTTGCAGGTGGTGGTGAAGAGCTAGATTGGTCTCAAACTATGATGTTTGATGCGATGGGCGCACTATCAACTAAATACAACGAAACACCAGACAAAGCATCTCGTACTTACGATGCAGACCGTGACGGTTTCGTAATCTCTGGTGGCGGCGGCATGCTAGTTATCGAAGAACTAGAGCACGCTCTAGCTCGTGGCGCGAAAATCTACGGTGAGATCGTAGGTTACGGTGCGACTTCTGATGGCTACGACATGGTAGCACCATCAGGTGAAGGCGCCGTTCGTTGTATGAAGATGGCAATGCAAGATGTTGATGCTATCGACTACATCAATACCCACGGCACTTCTACTCCAGTAGGTGACGTGAAAGAGCTAGGCGCTATCCAAGAACTATTCGGTGATAACAGCCCAGCAATCTCTGCGACAAAAGCAATGACAGGTCACGCACTAGGTGCAGCTGGCGTTCACGAAGCGATTTACTCAACGCTAATGCTAGACAACAACTTCATTGCCCCAAGTGTGAACATCTCTAACTTGGATGAAGCAGCACAAGGTCTAGATATCGTAACGGAAGCTCGTGAAGCTGAGTTAACGACGGTTATGTCAAACAGCTTTGGTTTTGGTGGTACAAACGCGACATTGGTAATCAAAAAGTACCAAGCGTAAGCGACTCAAAGCTAACTGAATTTGTTGGTCGGAATGTCACTATGGTTTCTCAAATGGTGTCAACGGACCGACAAACCAGTTTCCAGAGCTTGATCAGTCAAACTGATCGAACAGACGCAGACTCTATCCCAAGGAGAGCGGGATAGGATCCTTTTGTTCTGGAACTTTGCCCGGCTAATTTAGCCGGGCTTTTTCTTTTCTGAAACCTGTTTAGGAAAGTCACTTGGGTATAGTTGTTGAGATTTTTCAAGAAAAGGGCACAATCGCTTTAGCTTCGCATCTTGCGAATAAACGAACTCATACAAATGGATGTTAAACGCTGGCGCTATGAAAATTATTGTTGATGAAAATATGCCGTACGCTGAAGAGCTATTCAGCCAACTCGGTGAAGTGATTCTAAAACCTGGTCGTACACTAACCGCCGATGATTTAGTCGATGTCGACGCGCTAATGATTCGCTCAGTTACCAAAGTAAACGCAGAACTGATCAGCAAAGCAAACAAGCTGAAGTTCGTTGGTACAGCAACCGCAGGTATGGATCATGTTGATCAAGCGCTATTGCAAGAGAAAGGTATTTTCTTCACCGCAGCACCTGGTTGTAACAAAGTTGGTGTTGCCGAGTACGCGTTCAGTGTCATGATGGTGCTAGCACAACAACAAGGCTTCTCAGTTTTCGATAAAACCGTTGGTATTATTGGCGCGGGTCAAGTCGGTAGCTACCTTGAAAAATGTTTGAAAGGCATGGGCATAAACGTGCTCATCAATGATCCATTTAAACAAGAAGAGGGTGATTCTCGCAGCTTCACTCCGCTAGCCGAGCTGATCGAACGTTCTGACATCATTACGCTGCATACGCCTATCACTAAAGATGGTCCACATCCAACGCATCACCTGATTGATGAGGCAGTGCTAAATGGTCTTCGTAGCGATCAAATTCTTATCAATGCCGCGCGCGGTCCGGTCGTTGACAACCAAGCGCTAAAGCAACGTTTACTGAAAAACGACGGCTTTACAGCGGCACTCGATGTGTTTGAGTTTGAACCAGAGGTTGATATGGAGCTTCTGCCTCTGCTAGCATTCGCAACCCCTCATGTTGCAGGCTATGGTCTGGAAGGGAAAGCTCGCGGTACAACAATGATTTTCAACAGCTACTGTGAGTTCTTAAATAACGAATTACGTGCGCATGCCAGCGATTTACTGCCAACCGCGCCTGTTCCTACTATGGTATTGGACAGAGCATGGGATGAAGCAACGCTGCACAACATCACGCAGTTAATCTATGATGTGCGTAAAGATGACGCTCTTTTCCGCCGCGAAATCAGTAAGCCAGGCTCTTTTGACCTGATGCGTAAAAACTACTGGGATCGCCGCGAGTACAGCGCTGTCACGCTAATGGGTAACGAAACATGCAATCTTGCACCATTAGCAGAACTAGGTTTTCAGGTTGAGGTAAGTCAATGAGCCAGCAATACAATGTTGCCGTATTAGGTGCGACCGGTGCGGTCGGTGAAACAATTTTGGAAGTGCTTCAAGAGCGCAAATTCCCGGTAGGTGAAATCTTCCTACTTGCGAGTGAGCGTAGTGAAGGCAAGACTTACCGCTTCAATGGTAAAACGGTACGTGTTCAAAACGTAGAAGAATTCGATTGGTCTCAAGCTCACATCGCACTGTTCTCTGCTGGTGGCGAACTGTCAGCAAAATGGGCACCAATTGCCGCTGATGAAGGCGTTATCGTTATCGATAACACGTCGAACTTCCGTTACGAATATGACATTCCTTTGGTTGTGCCAGAAGTAAACCCAGAAGCGATTGCAGAATTTCGTAACCGCAATATCATTGCAAACCCGAACTGTTCAACCATCCAAATGCTGGTGGCACTAAAACCAATTCATGATGCAGTGGGCATTGAACGTATTAACGTTTCAACTTACCAATCTGTATCGGGTGCAGGTAAAGCAGGTATTGATGAGCTAGCAGGTCAAACAGCGAAGCTGCTAAATGGTCTACCTGCTGACAAGAAGCAATTCTCTCAACAGATCGCGTTTAACTGTATTCCACAAATCGACCAGATGATGGAAAACGGCTACACCAAAGAAGAAATGAAAATGGTGTGGGAAACGCAAAAGATCTTTAACGACCCATCAATCACAGTAAACCCAACTTGTGTACGCGTACCTGTATTCTATGGTCACGCAGAAGCGGTTCATATTGAGACTCGCTCACCAATCGATGCACAAGAAGTGATTAACTTACTTGAGCAAACAGATGGTATTGAAGTATTCCACGGTGAAGACTTCCCAACACAAGTTCGTGATGCGGGCGGCAAAGACCATGTAATGGTTGGTCGTATTCGTAACGATATCAGTCATCACAGTGGCGTGAACCTATGGGTTGTTGCCGATAATGTTCGTAAAGGCGCAGCAACCAACGCAGTTCAAATTGCAGAAGTTCTGATTCGCGATTACTACTAAGTCGACCACGTTAAGAACCTTAAAGCCTCGCACTATGCGAGGCTTTTTTGTTCGAATAGCGTAAAATTGTGTGAGATTAGTACGAATATGGTGAGAGCCACACATTTTTTACCCTCAAAGCTATAGTTTTGAGGGCTATATCCGATATATTTAACCGATCACTATTTCAAATTGTTACTAGCACCAAACTGAGCCTTCTATGCGTCAAAATTATAAGCGTTTGTTAGCAGCCCTTGTGCTGATGAGCGCGACTCAGACATCGTCATTGGTTCAAGCCGAAGGTATTCGTCTTGTAGGACCCTCTGGTGAAGTGCAAGCGTCTCCGAGCTTTGCTGAGGAGATTGAACGAGCGTTGCCCGCTCCACCTAAAAATGACCAACCGTCGCGCTTCTTTGGCCCGACAGGTCAAAATGAGACTTTATGGTCGATCGCTTCTCAATTGCGACCTTCTCGAAATGTTTCCGTACAACAAACGCTGCTCGCCATCTATAGAATCAACCCTCAAGCGTTTGATAAACAGAATATCCACGAACTGATTCCTGGTAGTCGATTACGTGTCCCTTCTCTGGAGCAAGTGCAAAGCGCAACAACTGCGCAAGCTGTTGCCATTATGAAAGCGCATGAAGCTCGACTCACTCAGCCAAAAGCAACGCCTACTCAACCTGTAAAACCGAAAGTTGAGCCGCCAAAACCAGTGGTTGAAACCGCAAAGCCAGATCCAAAACCAGAGGCTGCGAAACCAGAAGCTCCGAAACCAGAGCTGGTAAAAGTGGTAAAACCTGAGACGCCAGTGCCTGCAGTGACCACCTCACCAGAAGGCGAGAAGCAAGTCAGTGCGCTGAAAGACAAGCTACAAGGCTCGCAAAGTGAATTGGAGTCTTTGGAAGAGAAGAATCATCGCCTGCGTTTGATGCTTTCTGAAGTACAAAGCGAAGTTGAAACGCTGAAAACATCGTTGAATGACGAAGAGCGTATTCGCTCAGAAGTTGAAAAATTGTTAGCTGAAGAGCGTCAGCGTGTTGCCGAGCAACAGCGTATGCAGCCAAGTACGATGGATAAAATTCTATCGAATGGCTGGCTTGTTGGTCTTGCTGCGTTGATTCCGGGTGCGTTAATCGCCTTGTTAGTCGTGATGATGCTTGGTCGTCGCTCGAAAGCGAAAGAGGAAGAAGCGGCTGCGCAAGAGCAGCAAAGTACAGATCCTCTTGCTGCGCCAATTGGTTTAGCAGCTGCGGATGAATTAGACGAAGAGCTGAGCCTTGATGACGACTTGTTCGGAGATGATGACGAAGCTGAAAACCTATTCGAACAAGAAGAACAGCAAACTGAAGAAGAGGATGTCTTCGGGAACCTTGATGATGACGAGCTTGACTTCAATCTTGAAGGTGATGATGGCGAGGACCCATTTGCTGGCATCGGTGACGATGGCGATTTAGACGTTGGCTTTGATGAATTTGATTCCTCTAGTAATGGCATCAAGGTTAATGGCGAAGAAAAAGCCCTGGGTCTTGAAGAAATGGAGCGCGCCTTGGATGAGGTGGCACCTGAACTTGAAGTGCTAGATGACGATGATGCTGGCTTCGATCTTTCTGACGAAGATGGTTCTGATGCGATGTCTGATGATGCTTTTGCTGAATTACTCGCAGCTGATGAACCGGCAGAAGAGCTGCAAACAGATGGCGTCGACCAAGCAATGTTGGACGACTTGTTTGCTGACCTAGATGGTGATGATCTCAATCTGGACGTTGAAGAAGATAAGCCAGCTGTAACTGAGAACGCATTTTCAGCTGGTGAAGCAACGGACGATGACATCGATAAACTGCTAGCACAATACGAGCAACCAACATCAAGCGAATCAGATGATGATGTATTTGATGAACTTGAGGCGCTTTCCGGTCTAACAGAAAACGACTCAAGTGAAGATGACGCATCGGCGCTTCTTGATGAGTTGATCGGCGAAGATGATGGTGAGTCCCTTAACGAGCTTGACCCTCTTGAAGAGCTAGAGGATATCGCGGGCTTGAGCGAAGAGCCTGCGATCGACGAAGACAGTACCGATTTACTCGATGAGTTGATTGGCTTTGATGATGAGGACTCATCCGACGATGACTTTGATCCGCTTGATGAGCTAGAAAAACTATCAGGTTTCGAGAATGACGATGCTCTGGCAGACATTGATGAAAATAGCGTTGATTTGTTGGACGAGCTGTTAGATGACGATAACGAAGAATCGCACAGCGAACCGAACAGTGAAATTGACCCATTTGATGATCTAATTCGTGAAGATGACGAACCAGAGAACATTCAAGATGATGAAGACCTGCTTGCCTCGCTTGGTTTTGATGATTTAGAGCCTGTAGAAGAGGAAGCGTTAACTTCGACTCCTCAACCTACTGCTGGCGTCGAATCAACATTAGATTTAGAAGATGAAAAAGCAGCACTTGGATTAGATTCCGGTTTGGATATAGATGCGCTGCTTAGTGACAACCAACCAGAGGCTGAAAGTCAGCCTCAGACTGAGCCTCTAAGCACAGAAGCTGAAGCCGAGCAGTCTGAATCCGATGTTAATTTCAACAGCAATGATTTCTTTGGTGACCTAGAAGATGCTTCACCAAAGCATGACCCGTTAATGACGGAGCTAGATGATCTCTTCGATACCGACAGCGAAGCTCTAAAACCTGCAGAGCAAGAAGGTGCGGACTTTGCTGCAGAGCTTGACGCATTGATTGGCGGTGAAACGGAATTCGCGGATGAGGCGGAGCTTGAATCCGAGCCAGAAACATCAGTTGAAGAACCAGCGGTGGAAGAAGAATCTGTTGAGCAGCTTGATACAGCAGAGCTTCAATCAGACGACGTGCCACAAGTGAACCAAGCTGAAAGTGAATCTATTGCAACTTCTGATATTGAAGAAGAGCCTGCTTTCACTCCGACACCGAACACAGTTGAAAATGAATTTGGTATTCCTCAAGAGGAAGATTGGCTAGTTGATGATATTGAGCCTGAGGGCAAAACAGAGCAAGAGCCAGTCGCAGCTAACTCAACTGCATCTAATATCGATGAAGAAGAGTTCAACCTAGACGATTTAGAACTTCCTGAATTCAGCGAAGAAGATGCGCTAGCGTCAATGGCAGAAGAGCCAGCGTTAGCGGAATCGGAAATGGCTGAACCTGAAGCGCCAGTTGCGGACGCAGAAGAAGAGTTCAACCTCGACGACTTAGAGCTTCCTGAATTCAGCGAAGAAGATGCGCTAGCGTCAATGGCAGAGGAGCCAGCGCTAACAGAATCGGAAACAGCCGATGTTGAAGCGCCAGTTGCGGACGCGGAAGAAGAGTTCAACTTTGATGAATTAGAGCTTCCTGAGTTCAGCGAAGAAGATGCGCTAGCATCAATGGCAGAAGAGCCTGCGCAAACAGAATCGGAAATGGCTGAGCCTGAAGCACCAGTTGCGGACGCAGAAGAAGAGTTCAACCTCGACGACTTAGAACTTCCTGAATTCAGCGAAGAAGA
>NZ_JAKRGG010000026.1:0-72723 GCF_022347645.1 Vibrio sp. MMH1-50 | reverse complement strand
TGTAGTCTCGATACCAGGTGCGTAGCCGTACTCTGGGTGACCAGGAGTCTTAGAGTGAAGCTGACGGAAGTTCTTAAGATCGTCGATAGATAGCTCGTAGCCTGCAAGGTGCAGTAGAGAATAGATAAGCATAGAGCCGTGACCGTTAGACAGTACGAAACGGTCACGGTCAGCCCACTCTGGGTTTGATGGGTTGTGGTTTAGGTGAGAGCGCCAAAGAACTTCAGCGATGTCAGCCATACCCATAGGTGCGCCTGGGTGGCCAGAGTTAGCTTGTTGAACACCGTCCATGCTTAGTGCACGGATTGCATTTGCAAGGTATTTACGATCCATAGTAGTTACTTCTCGATATTTGATTTAAATAGAGGGAACTCGTCGGAACAAGTTCAAATAGAATTTTTTGAATAAAGCGCTGATGCTAAAAGCGAGTAGGCTGGCTACTCGCTTTTGGTAAGCAATTAAAGCTTAGCTGCGATCATGTCTTCTAGTTTGCCTTGGTCAACCGCGAAGTTACGGATACCTTCAGCTACTTTCTCAACAGCCATTGCGTCTAGGTTGTGCTCCCATAGGAACTCAGCGTGAGACATTGGAGCTGGACGCTCCTTAGAACCTTTAGAATCAACTAGCTTCTCTACAACTTCGCCTTCAGCAGCTTCTAGCTCAGCAAGAAGAGCAGGAGCGATAGTTAGACGGTCACAGCCAGCAAGTTCTAGGATCTCGCCGATGTTACGGAAGCTTGCGCCCATAACAACCGTGTTGTAACCGTAGTCTTTGTAGTAGTTGTAGATGTCTGTTACTGAGATTACACCTGGATCTTCTGAAGCTTCGAAGTCACGACCTTCTTTCGCTTTGTACCAGTCCATGATGCGACCAACGAATGGCGAGATTAGGAATACACCTGCTTCAGCACATGCACGAGCTTGTGCGAAAGAGAATAGAAGCGTTAGGTTACAGTTGATGCCTTCTTTTTCAAGGATCTCTGCAGCGCGAATACCTTCCCAAGTAGAAGCCAGTTTGATTAGGATACGGTCGTTAGTGATGCCTGCGTCGTTGTACATTTTTACAAGTTGACGCGCTTTAGCAACACTGCCTTCTGTGTCGTAAGAAAGACGAGCATCTACTTCTGTAGAGATACGACCAGGAATAGTTTTTAGGATCTCTTTACCGATGTTTACTGCAAGCATGTCACAAGTGTCTTGTACTTGTTGTGCTTTGTCGTTGCTTTGTGCTTTTGCGTATTCGATAGAAGCGTCGATTAGAGGTGCGTACTCTTCGATTTGAGCCGCTTTTAGGATAAGAGATGGGTTCGTTGTTGCATCTTCAGGTTGGTACTTTTTGATTGCGTCAATTTCACCAGTGTCCGCTACTACAGTTGTTAGTTTACGAAGTTGCTCTAACTTGTTGCTCATAATCGATCATCCTATATAAATGGGCTTAAGTGTGGTTTTGAGTACCACAGCTTGTGCATTTGCAAGCGTGTCGGCTAATCGTCTCATCATAATTAACGAGACATCTGCTCAGCCAACTACGGAAAATTTCGGTACCGAACATTTGCTTTGAACATTTGATCGGTAGCTGAGTAAATGATGAATCCATATTTATCCTATCCATGCTGAAAGTCAATCGTCGAAACCGACTTTAAGTGAAGTTCATCAACGTTTTTTTGCTGTGTGTTCAGAGCGTGACCCAAATAAACGTTTGCCCTTATTGTTCAAGGCTTGAGCAGCAGTGAGATTAATAAAAAGACATAGTGAGAAAATGTCATTGCAGTGAGCAAATGTCGCAGTAAAATTGGTAGGTAACATATGCTAAGTCAATGAGCAGATGCTCACTAATGCATACAATGTCGATCCTCTAAAAGGGCGAGAAAAATCATGAGCAGTTCTAACCAAGATATTTCTATTGAAAGTACAGACTTGTTGACGGAGATCTCCGTTGCTTATTATCAAGATGGTGCGACACAAGAAGAGATATCGAAAAAATTTTCCATATCACGTGCCAAAGTTGGGCGAATGCTGAAACAGGCTCGTGACGAAGGCATTGTTGAGATTACCGTAAAATATCACCCTGTGTTCAGTGCCAAGATAGAGCAGCGCCTCATCGAGCGCTTTGGTGTGAAGCGAGCACTGGTTGCTTTGGACCAACCTAATGAAGAAGCGCAACGCCTGCAAGTTTCTGGTTTAGTCTCTAATTACCTGACGAGTACTCTTAAGAACGGCATGGTGGTGACAGTAGGGCAAGGGCGTAACGTATCTTCTGTGGCTCACCACATTGGTGTTATTACGCCGCGCGATTGTAAGTTTGTGTGCGGTATCGGCGGGATTCACCCTCGTGGCGGTATGTTCAACGCCGACCATATATGCCGACAATTTGCCAAGAAATACGGCGGCACATCGGAAACCCTATACGCGCCTGCCTATGCTGAAAACCGCGAGCAGAAGGTCGCCTTTATGCAAAATGCCACGGTTAAGCAAACTTTGGACTTGGCGCGCAAAGCGGATGTAGCTCTTGTTGGTATCGGTGATATGAGTGAAAACAGCTACATGGTTGACCTTGGTTGGTTCACTCCAGATGAAGTGGTTCAATCTCGCTTGATGCAAGGTGTCGTAGGGGACTTTGCCGGTTATGACTTCTTTGACATTCACGGCAACGTAGCAAATACGGTGATGAGTGACCGTGTCATAGGCTTGGGTATTGAAGAATTTAGACCTATTGCAGAAGTGATTGCGATTGCAGCTGAAAACAGTAAGCCATTGGCGCTACTTGGAGCGTTAAGAACCGGAGCCATTGATGTGATTGCAACCAGCGTAAGTAACGCACTGACGGTTCTTAACTTGGATGAGCAGATGCACGGCAACAGTGCATCAGAGGTTTAGCACAGATAATATGCAAACTATGTAATCAGGTGATGAGGATTTATAAATGACTCGCAACCTGATTTCGTTTCCAAGTTAAAAATAATCCTCAGGAGTAATTTGTAGTTAATTACTCTGGAGGAAACGATGAAAAAGACACTTCTCGCAGCTGCTTTATTTACGGGGTTAACGGGCATAGCGCACGCCGAGCAAAAAGTCGTCGCAGGCTATTTTGCTGACTGGCAGTATGCAAACGCAGACAACCCTTATACGGTTAAAGATATTCCGGCTGATAACCTGACTCATATTATCTACGCGTTTTTGAGCATGTGTGGCCCTCACACTGGTGCCTCAGAAACCGTACAAAAACTGGTCGCAAAACAGTGTGAAGGTAAAGAGCCGTATACCGCGATTCTGGTTGATACCGAGGCGGCACTTGAAAAAGACTTTGGTCCGGTCTCTGTCGGCGTTCCATATAAAGGGCACTTCGCTCAATTAGCCGAACTTAAGAAGCAACACCCTGATCTGAAAATTCTCCCTTCTTTTGGCGGTTGGACCATGTCTGAACCTTTCCACGCGATGGCAAAAAACCAGCAAGCGATGGATCAGTTCTCTAAAACAGCAGTCGAGCTGGTTGCTCAATACGATTTCTTTGATGGTATTGACTTGGATTGGGAGTATCCAGGAGGTGGCGGCTTGACTACGTCTCCTTGGAACCCAGATACCAAGCTGACGGATGAGCAAAAAGCACAAGAGCGTGATGCCTTCACTTACCTAGTTAAGACTATGCGTGGTGATTTAGACGCGTTAGCGAAAAAGACCAAGCGCGAGTACGAGCTTTCAACAGCAGTGGGTGTTGGTCCAAAAGCCGCGGGCATTGATTGGAAAGCGGCGCAGCCCTACTTAACCAATATGTTTGCCATGACGTATGACTTCCTTGGTGGTTGGGGACAACAAACAGGGCACACAACAAACTTGCATGCCACCGACCGCAGTTGGTGGGGCATGGGCGCTGACGTGTTCATTAATCAAATGATTGAGCTGGGTATTCCTAGTGAGAAGTTGGTGATTGGTGCCGCGTTTTATGGTCGCGGTTGGCAAGGAACCAAAGATTTCTCCGGTGGTTTACCAACTCAAGATTTATTGTCAGAGAAAGGCGCGCAGTTTGGTACTGGTGAGAATGGCTACTTCATGTTTTGGGACCTTATGAAGAACTACAGCGCAAAACAAGGTTACGAATATAAGTACGATGAACAATCTCAAGCCCCTTATTTATGGAACCCTGAGAAAAAAGTGTTCATTTCATTCGAAGATCAACGCTCTATCAAAGCCAAAGCGGATTGGGCAAAGCAAACGAATCTTGGTGGCATCTTTACGTGGGAGCTATCAGGTGATCCGAAAGGCGAGCTTGTTGAAGTGATGTATAAGGAAATGCAGAATTAATCTGTAAAACGTCACATTATTGTTTGTTCTTAAAGCCGTCGTTATTCTGCGACGGCTTTTTCATTTTGGTTTTGCTCAGAGAATTCGATTAATTGTTTGAAAGGTAATGGCTTAGAGTAGAAATATCCTTGAATCAAGTCACAGCCACACGCGGCTAACTGATCACGTTGCTGACGAGTCTCTACGCCTTCCGCGAGAACTTTCATGCCAAAGTTCTTACCAATCGCAATGATGTTTTGCACCATGTTAAGTGCTTTTTCATCATCTTCGATATTATCAATAAAGCTCTTGTCAATTTTGACTTCATCAATCGGAAGTGCTCTTAGCATCGAGAGGGAAGAGTACCCGGTACCGAAATCGTCGAGAGAGATTTTAAAACCGAGCGCATGCAAGCGCTCACAAATAGGTGCGAACTTATCGAGGTCTTCAATGAATAAGTTCTCAGTGATTTCAAGCGTGATTCGGTGTTGATCGACTTTGTATTTGTCTATTAACGCCACTAAGTCGTCAATGAAGTTTATTTGAATAAACTGTTTTACCGAGATATTAATCGACATCTGAATTGGCTGCGCTGCCATTTCCGTAAGGCGAGCCATGTCGATCAAGCTTTTCTCGATAATCAACTCCCCCAATCTCACCATCAGACCTGAACTTTCCGCTACTGGGATAAACTCATTGGGTGGGACGAACCCAAGCTCTTCATCTTGCCAACGCACCAAGGCTTCAACACCATAAATTTTGCCATTAACGTTCAATTGCGGTTGATAAACTAAGAATAGATTTTGTCGTTCTATCGCTAACCTTAAACGTTGTTCCATCTTCATCTTGTGAAGGTGTTTTGCCTGCATTTGTTGGTCAAAAATACTGTATGCATTGCGCTCTTTTTTTGCTTGATACATAGCGATATCTGCAGAACGAAGCAAGGCATCTAAGTTTTGACCGTGAGAAGGGTAAAGAGCAATACCGACGCTGCAACTCAACAGAAATTGGTTTTCTTGAACTAAGTAGGGTTCGGATAGGTAATTGATCAGCTCTTTTGCCAACGATCTCACCGTACCTTCGTCGGTTTGGTTAACAAGCAGTATAAACTCGTCACTTGCTTCTCGAACGATCAGACGACCATCACAACCAAAGGTCTTTAAGCGTTGTGCGATCAGCTTCAATACCTCATCCCCAAATTCGTGACCATGGGTGTCATTCACGGATTTAAAGTTATCGATGTCGATAAACATCAGGCTAAATGGCGTGGCTGAGCCATTCACCCATTGTCCAATATGTGCACGCAGATATTCTCGATTTGGGAGTAGCGTGAGGTGGTCATGATGCGCTTGATATAAGAGCTTTCGTCGGGTACCCAATTCATTATTCGCAATGGAACGAACCAGCGCATAGAACCCACCTTGAATAAATAGGAACACGAGCGAGTATAGTGCGAACTGATCGAAAAAACCGCTCTGGATATACCGAAGATCCGTCGAAGACGATGCCCAAAGTTTATAATCTGGTAGGTATTTCAATGTGACCAGTTGATTAATTCTTGGGTCATCAGCAACAATGTTTACTGCGCTTGCAAGTGTTCTGACTGTATCTCGGCTCCATCCATACTTGTTTTCGATCTGTTCGAAAACGATAGCCTTGGTATGCCCGTCAGCAGGATGGCTGTAACTGTTGAGGTTTGCTTGTTCAGCCGAAGTAAAGGTTAGATAACCATCTTCACGATTTAATGACACTCGATTGTGTTCATTTGCGTGAACGTCGCTTCGAAAAACCAAAGAGGAGTTCATGTTGAAACCCGCCGTCATCACCGCGAGAACCTTACCATTTTTATCTCGAATAGCTTTTCGGATGGGGATAACAAGAGAGTCGAGCGCAGGCATAAAGTAAGTTCTACCAACCACCATGTGATCAGACTGTAGTGCGGCTTCAAACGTTCCTCTTGTTTGAGGATCTTGCTTCAAGTTACGCAGTTTTTGTAGGTCCAGATTCGAGCTTATCGCTAAATAATCGCCTTGTGGGTTTGTAAGACCAAATGCGGCGATCGCTGGGTGGATATCCATCAGCTCATCCAGAAGAGGTCGCATTTGCAATGAGGCGGTTCGAGTAAAGTCGTTCTGTTCAATCAATTGGTGACCGACAACTTCCAGTAAGGTTTCTTGTCCTTTAAACAGTGACTGTACAGATGAAGCAAACAGCTCTAATTGCAAGAGCTGCTTGTCTTTGTATTTATCGAGTATGGATTGATAATGATAATGACCAAACAGAGAGAACAAACCGACACTGATGGTAAAAAGTGTCAGATATAGCGTCCAAATGTTCTTCTTTAAGCCGATCATATCGTATTACTGCTCCTGATATTAATGCTCGATTGGTAGGGTTTCATCGGCACCCCACTCAGTCCAAGAGCCGTCATAGACTGATAAATTCTGCAGACCAATTTGATAGGCGGCGAGCAACAAAATGCACGCGGTCACACCGGAACCACAGCTAAAAATGATTGAACTATCACTGTCTAATGTTAATCGGCTAAATATCTGTTGCAACTCGGAATTTGGCTTAATGTGACCGTCCGTTAAGAGTTCTTGAAACGGCAAGCAAACTGAATTAGGAATGTGTCCACTGCGTAACCCTTCTCTTGGCTCAGGAACTTCACCTAGGAAGCGGGCTTTAGCTCTAGCATCGACAATATTTGCACTGCAGTTATTAGAATGGGTTAACACGGTATGCGCGCTTAAGAATGCATCTGGGTTTAGTTTACCTGTGAAGTTGCCAATCTCTGTTGGTTGAGACAAGGTATCGACAATGGGTAGTCCTGCTTCAACCCAAGCCGGAAGCCCCCCATTTAGAATGCATACGTTGTGATGACCCATCGCTCTGAACATCCACCAAGCTCTTGGTGCGGCAAGAGTGCCGGAATTGTCATACACCACAATCACATCTTCGTTATTTAACCCAAGTTGTTGAGCACTGCTATTAAAGCCTTGCTCTGTTGGCATCATGTGAGGCAGGTTGGAGTTAGGTAGGCAAAAGTCGTTGTCGTAGTCAAAGCGCAAAGTGTTAGGTATCCATTTATCTTTGATCTTTTTGCCTTCTGATGGGATTTGAAAAGCAATGCTGGCATCTAAGAGTTTGACATTGGGTTGGCTGATGAGCTCTTTGAGTTCATCTGTTGTGATCAGTGCTTGCATCGTCTTTAGTTTCCTCACAGTAGTATGGAATGTTTTGGCGTGAACAGCTTAAGCTCATTCGCAGTTTATAAACGTGAGCGGTTGCTCGAAGAGAGAATCAGTCGCTTGGCTAAATGTGACAATAGCACCTTCTGAACACTGAACATTTGTGGGTACTGCGACTCGTTTGAGCCCCAAAACTTCAGATTCTACTGTTAAGTAACGTCTTTGACCGTCCAGTGATTGCGTTAAGGTGTTCGATATAACTTCCGCTGTAATTAACTGTTTTTCTTCTGAGGACGTTAGCCATAGAGCCAAATACAACAGAACAATGGCACTAACAAAAGCCAAGATGTAGGTTTTGGGGTTGTCCAACGTATTTTTCCCGCCGCATTAATAATCTTACTGTTTTACAACAAAAAAATCGCATGTTCAAAAGAACGATGCGATTTTTAAGTGTGAGTTGTTTTCTATCTTCACGTTTTCAGTTTGTTTTGGCTAAAGAATCCAATTGCTATCACCTGAAGAAATCACTTTTTGTATTGGGTCCGAGCCATCATAAAACCAGATTTCTACTAGAAGATTCCCTTGGCTGTCTGAGACGTTGAAGTCAAAGTTTGCGGTTCCGTTATTCAGAGGTACAGAGACCACTTTGCTCGGGTATCTTGCGTCATATTTCCCAGAACCACTCTCTTTGAAATCTTTGTAAACGCTTAGGTGTGCACGCTGTGAAGAGAAACCGCTGATATCCACATTTAATGAGCCTTGTATTACAGGGTCGTAGTTAAAGCCATCGGGCACTTCAAGATCTTGCATTGTAGGATCTTCATCTGGCACTGCAGTCTGTGTCGGTGGAGGGGGGGCACTCGTACCGCCTCCACCACCACCGCCGCCGCCACATGCTGTTAAAGCTAATCCCATGATGATTGTAATTAAAGTTCTCATAATGTTCTCTCCCTATGGAATGTAGCACTTGTTTGGTGTTGGAGCGGTATGCCAATCTGTACCTAGCTCGCCAGCAGATTCAGCCCATGTTTTGAACTGAGGATAAGCCTCAACCATATCGATACGTTCAAGTGGCCAATCCCAATCCTCAACGATTAATAGTGCCCAAGGTAGGTTGTTCGCAGTTTTAAAGTACACACCTTGTGAAGGGTTACTTGCGTCCACACCAACACCGAAGAGGTTTTGGTCATCAAATTGCTCTGTTGGCGCTTGGTCGGCTAAGTGAACTTCCCACTTACGTCCTGGTTGGAAAGTAATGCCGTCACCATGGTAAGTTCCTGGAGTCGCGAAGATGAACGGGTCGTAAGGCATCGCTTGTATGGATGAACGGTCAGAGCCTTCAGTAAAGTAGACGTTTAGAGTAAAGGTGAGAGACACGCTGTCGTCGCACCCAGCTTCTGTTCTAAAGAAGTTACAACCGCTCGAGGCATGTTGGCTCAAGTCTTCACTAATGATGAATATTGCTTCGTCAGAAATGCTTTCTAGCCCGTTGGACGCCTGCTCAATGCCATTAAAAGAGAGTGTTGTGAGACCATTTTCAATCGCGCTTCTCGAGATGCCCGGTAAGCGGATGGCGAACCCATTTTTGTAGTCTGCACCGTACGCAGCCAAGTCACCAGTGATTTGGATGTTCTCTACATGACCATCTAAGCTGGTTTCCGTGATTTGGAAAGTCACGACAACGTCATTCATGTCGTAGTCTGCTGTGTAGGGCCAGTTATCTTCATAAGCAACGGTGGCGAAGCTTTCTGCACTTGGGAAGTATTCAACAGAATACCCATTTCCCGTGATCGCAATAGGGTAATCTTCGACCTCACCAGATGTCGAACCACCGTCGTAATTCAACCCAGTTTGTTGGCTGAAGCGGAATCGACTCCAACTCGAACCTTCTGTTGCCGCAGTAGAAACAACGAATGGCAGTGGATTATTTCCGGCTGAAAGCAGTTCATCGGTAAAGACCTGTTCGCCTTCATCATCAAAGTCACCATCGCGGTTCCAGTCAAACCACGCAGACAGATAACCAGAAGTGGAGGCGGTGACATTCACAATGGAGCTTAAGCCAGGATCAAGCGCGGATACAAAACCAACACCATCCTCATCTGCTGTGCCCACGGAGTTATCATTTGCTTGACCGTCAGCGTCACCATCTGGGGCGACAGAACCAAGCCAAGTTACGTCGTCGACTTCGTGACGAGGTCCGTTAGAAGCTAGAGTTGTACTGTAACTATCGGGTGCATCGCCAAAATCGATAGGATCGTCTTCATCAATAACAGGTGCATTTGCACAACGTGCACCATCATTCTGACTTGAGCTTGGTCCGTTTGAGACAAACTCAACTGCCGGAACAATCCCTGCTGCAATGTTAGCGGCGTTTTCTGAAGACAAGTTGATACGATAGATCTTACCGTCTTGGTTACGTGATACATAATAGTTGCCGTTTACATCGAAATAACCAGCGCCGAATGTGCCTGTTTCGCCAGTATCACCGATTGCAGTTGCATTGCCATTTGATGGATTGAACTGGTATAGGACACCAGAGTTGTTGTCGATACCATAAAGAGAACCGTCACCGGGATGGAACGCAAAGTCGGTAAGGTTGACAGTCGCCGTCGAGCTAATCTTTACGATGTTTAATGTTGCGTTTGGATCCGAGTCTAGTGGGGAGAGATCAATGGAGAATAGACCTTTCCCTTTACGGTACAAATAGTAAACGTGATTGTAGACGTCACCCACAAAGAAGGTGTGATCGGTAGGTAGACCGGAAACGTTCAGTGTTTCTGCTTGAAAGTCTTTCCCTAATCGAACTATCTTTTTGTTCGTAGTGTCGTAGCCATAAATGTAACGGTCAGTGAAGTCAAAGCCCACGCCGTTAATACCCGAAGCTAAACCCGTGTCGTCCTCTAAAAGAGTAGTAGAACCTGTAACCAAATTGACGCCATAGATTTGAACTGGGGTTGATTGAAACAGGTATGCTTTGCTTGGGCAGGTGTCGAACGGCGTGGCTTGTGCATATGCACTTGCCATTAAAGTCCCAAGTAACAGTGATGTCCTTTTCATAATTCGCCCTCTCATTGGTTCGTGATATATGCAATGAAAGGAATGTGCCAACTGATAATGCCCTTAATATCAATACTTTAGATGTAAGTTTTTTATTTTTTTTAATATGAATCTCAAAATGACAATCGCTTTAAGCGGGTAAATCCGAGTTCAAAACCTGCGCTTTGCAAAGAGTTCCGCACGTACACTGTCACACATCTAACTCGTACACTCGCCAATAGGAAGTACCCCATTAGTGATTTCTCATGAAGTTCATACTTTTTCACCGAAAGTACTACTTTGGCTGAGAGGGTATTATTGAGGAATTACAGTTAAATCTAGTAGTAACAACTACTTAAACATCATTACTTATTTATAGTGTTACAAATAACATTAATAATTTATGCAATATTTATGAGTATGATTCCGCTAGTGTTTAATAGCGCTGATAAAATCAAAAACTAAAGTGTTTGAAGTTTAGTTATTTGTTAAGTGTTACGACTAATTATAGATAAGAAGAACTATAATTAAATTAAGTGATAATAGTTCTCGTTACTTTGATCTGTTTAATGTATTTGGTTAAAAGTTTTTAATTAACTTTAAAAAAATGATCCAAGGAATTAGTGTTTTCCAAAATTTAAAAGAGAAGCTCTTGATATGGAAAAACACTTACCTTTAATAGTAAATGGACAAATTATTTCTACTGAAGAAAATCGATTTGAGATCAGTTTTGAAGAGAAAAAAGTTAAGATTGATTCCTTTAATAATGTTCATTTAACCCAGATGGTGAATCATGATTATTTAAATGATCTAAATATTAATAACATCATCAATTTTCTTTATACAACGGGGCAGCGTTGGAAGAGCGAAGAATATTCAAGAAGAAGGGCATATATTCGGTCTCTTATTACTTATTTGGGGTATTCACCACAAATGGCGAAACTAGAAGCAAATTGGATTGCAATGATCCTTTGCTCTAAGAGTGCGCTCTACGACATTATTGATACCGAGCTTGGCTCAACGCATATACAAGATGAATGGCTACCGCAGGGTGAGTGTTATGTGAGGGCTTTTCCTAAAGGACGCACGATGCATTTGCTTGCGGGGAATGTTCCTCTCTCCGGTGTGACCTCAATACTACGAGGCATACTGACGAGAAATCAATGTATTGTGAGAATGTCAGCATCGGATCCTTTTACTGCCCACGCGCTAGCGATGAGCTTTATTGACGTCGATCCGAATCATCCAATTTCTCGTTCCATCTCCGTATTGTATTGGCCTCATGCATCGGATACGACACTCGCTGAAGAGTTACTCAGTCATATGGATGCAGTGGTTGCTTGGGGGGGGCGGGATGCCATTGATTGGGCGGTTAAGCATTCTCCTTCACATATCGATGTTTTGAAGTTTGGTCCAAAGAAGAGTTTTACCGTGTTAGACCATCCAGCCGATCTAGAAGAAGCCGCCTCGGGTGTTGCCCATGATATTTGCTTTTATGACCAAAATGCCTGCTTTTCTACTCAGAATATTTACTTTTCTGGAGATAAGTATGAAGAATTTAAATTAAAACTTGTTGAAAAACTGAATCTCTATCAAGAAGTTTTACCAAAATCAAAACAAAGTTTTGATGATGAAGCTTTATTTTCTATGACTCGTCTTGAGTGTCAATTTTCTGGTTTGAAAGTTATATCAGAACCGGAAAATAACTGGATGATCATCGAGTCAGAGCCCGGGGTTGAATATAACCATCCATTAAGTCGTTGCGTTTATGTCCACAAAATAAATAAGGTTGATGATGTTGTTCAATATATAGAAAAACATCAAACACAAACGATTTCTTTTTATCCATGGGAATCTTCCAAGAAATATCGAGATGCATTCGCCGTAAAAGGGGTAGAAAGAATCGTTGAATCTGGGATGAATAATATATTTAGAGCTGGTGGCGCACATGATGCAATGCGCCCTCTTCAACGTTTAGTTCGATTTGTTTCTCATGAAAGACCATATAACTTCACCACTAAGGATGTATCTGTCGAAATAGAGCAAACCCGCTTTCTTGAAGAAGATAAATTCTTGGTTTTCGTCCCTTAAATAAGGAAAATTACAATGAATAATCAATGCAAGACTATTGCACACGTGTTGCCCGTGAACAATGGTCAGGAACTTCACGTCTGGGAAACGCCCCCAAAAGAAAATGTGCCTTCTAAAAATAACACCATTTTAATTGCTTCTGGTTTTGCCAGAAGAATGGATCACTTTGCTGGGTTGGCCGAGTATCTATCTGAAAATGGTTTCCATGTGTTCCGTTACGATTCTCTTCATCATGTGGGGCTCAGCTCGGGTTCGATTGATGAATTCACCATGACGACGGGCAAAAATAGTTTGTGCACTGTTTATCACTGGCTGCAGACCAAGGGCACACAAAACATTGGCTTGATTGCGGCAAGTCTCTCAGCTCGTGTCGCCTATGAAGTTATCTCTGATCTGGAGCTGTCTTTTCTGATTACTGCGGTTGGTGTGGTGAACTTGCGTGACACACTAGAAAAAGCGCTTGGTTTTGATTACCTCAGTTTGCCTATCGATGAGCTACCAAACGATCTTGATTTTGAAGGTCATAAGCTTGGTTCTGAAGTGTTCGTTCGCGACTGCTTCGAGCATCACTGGGATACCTTAGATTCTACTCTCGACAAAGTAGCCAATACCTCGGTTCCTTTAATCGCCTTTACCGCTAACAACGATGATTGGGTTAAGCAAGAAGAAGTCTATGACATGTTAGCGCATATCCGCACTGGGCATTGCAAGCTCTACTCCTTGCTTGGTAGCTCTCATGACTTGGGCGAAAACTTGGTCGTGTTACGTAACTTTTACCAATCCGTCACCAAAGCCGCCATCGCAATGGATGGAGGCAGCTTAGAAATCGACGTCGACTTTATCGAGCCTGATTTTGAACAACTCACCATCGCGACTGTGAATGAACGTCGCTTGAAAGCGGAAATTGAAAGCCGTACGCCAGAAATGGCTTAGGTCTTATCATAATACCAACAAATAAGGAAATGTTATGAAATTTGGAAACTTCCTTCTCACTTATCAGCCACCTGAGCTATCTCAGACCGAAGTGATGAAGCGATTGGTTAATCTGGGCAAAGCGTCTGAAGGTTGTGGCTTCGACACCGTTTGGTTGCTAGAGCACCACTTCACTGAATTTGGGTTGTTAGGGAATCCTTATGTTGCTGCCGCACACCTATTAGGTGCGACAGAAACGCTCAACGTTGGCACTGCAGCTATCGTATTGCCGACTGCCCATCCGGTTCGACAAGCAGAAGACGTAAACCTACTGGATCAAATGTCAAAAGGACGATTCCGTTTTGGTATTTGTCGCGGTTTGTACGATAAAGATTTTCGTGTCTTTGGTACAGACATGGATAACAGCCGAGCCTTAATGGACTGTTGGTATGACTTGATGAAAGAAGGCTTCAATGAAGGCTATATCGCGGCGGATAACGAACATATTAAGTTCCCGAAAATCCAACTGAATCCATCGGCTTACACACAAGGTGGTGCTCCTGTTTATGTCGTCGCGGAGTCAGCATCAACGACAGAATGGGCTGCAGAGCGTGGCCTACCAATGATTCTAAGCTGGATCATCAACACTCACGAGAAGAAAGCGCAGCTTGATCTTTACAACGAAGTCGCGACTGAACATGGCTACGATGTGACTAAGATTGACCACTGTTTGTCTTACATCACCTCCGTCGATCATGACTCAAATAGAGCCAAAGATATTTGCCGCAACTTCTTGGGCCATTGGTACGACTCATACGTGAATGCCACCAAGATTTTTGACGACTCTGACCAAACAAAAGGTTACGACTTCAATAAAGGTCAATGGCGTGATTTTGTGTTGAAAGGCCACAAAGACACCAATCGCCGAATTGATTACAGCTACGAAATCAACCCAGTAGGGACGCCTGAAGAGTGTATCGCGATTATCCAGCAAGATATCGATGCGACGGGTATTGACAATATTTGTTGTGGTTTTGAAGCAAACGGTTCTGAAGAAGAAATTATCGCATCTATGAAGCTATTCCAGTCTGATGTGATGCCATATCTCAAAGAAAAACAGTAATTAATATTTTCTAAAAGGAAAGAGACATGAAATTTGGATTATTCTTCCTCAATTTTATGAATTCAAAGCGTTCTTCTGATCAAGTCATCGAAGAAATGTTAGATACCGCACATTACGTAGATCAGTTGAAGTTTGACACGTTGGCTGTTTACGAAAACCATTTCTCGAACAATGGCGTGGTTGGTGCCCCACTAACAGTGGCTGGTTTTTTACTTGGTATGACAAAGAACGCCAAAGTGGCTTCGTTGAATCACGTCATTACCACGCATCATCCAGTACGTGTGGCGGAAGAAGCGTGTCTACTTGACCAAATGAGTGAAGGCCGTTTTGCCTTTGGCTTTAGTGATTGTGAAAAGAGTGCAGATATGCGCTTCTTTAATCGACCAACGGATTCTCAGTTTCAGTTGTTCAGTGAGTGTCACAAGATCATCAATGATGCATTCACTACTGGGTACTGCCATCCAAACAATGATTTTTATAGTTTTCCTAAAATCTCCGTTAACCCACACGCGTTCACTGAAGGCGGTCCTGCGCAATTTGTGAATGCGACGAGCAAAGAAGTGGTTGAATGGGCGGCTAAGTTAGGGCTTCCACTCGTGTTTAGATGGGACGACTCAAACGCTCAAAGAAAAGAATACGCCGGTTTGTACCACGAAGTTGCTCAGGCACATGGTGTCGATGTTAGTCAGGTTCGACACAAGCTGACGCTGCTGGTCAACCAAAATGTAGATGGTGAAGCAGCAAGGGCAGAAGCTCGCGTGTATTTGGAAGAGTTTGTCCGTGAATCTTACTCAAATACCGACTTTGAGCAAAAAATGGGAGAGCTGTTGTCAGAAAATGCCATCGGTACTTATGAAGAAAGTACTCAGGCAGCGCGAGTTGCGATTGAGTGTTGTGGTGCCGCGGACCTATTGATGTCTTTTGAGTCGATGGAAGATAAAGCGCAGCAAAGAGCGGTTATCGATGTGGTAAACGCCAACATCGTCAAATACCACTCGTAACGTTTAACTGATGCTGAAGGGGCAGCGATGCCCCTTATATCACCATTCTTTTCGCGCGATAGCGCTAACTAATAGAGGCATTTATATGGACGTACTTTCAGCGGTTAAGCAGGAAAATATCGCAGCGAGCACAGAAATCGATGACTTGATTTTCATGGGAACTCCTCAGCAATGGTCATTGCAGGAACAAAAACAGCTGACATCTCGCCTTGTTAAAGGGGCATATCAATACCATTACCACAATAATGATGATTATCGTCAGTTCTGCGAGAGGCTGGGAGTCGGAGAGGTGGTGGAAGATCTCAACGATATCCCCGTTTTCCCTACTTCTATTTTTAAGTTGAAGACCCTATTAACACTTGACGATGACGAGGTCGAGAATCGCTTTACTAGCAGTGGCACTAGTGGCATCAAAAGTATTGTTGCACGAGATAGACTCAGTATTGAGCGGCTTCTTGGCTCAGTAAATTTCGGTATGAATTACGTAGGTGATTGGTTTGACCATCAGATGGAGTTGGTGAACTTAGGCCCAGATCGTTTTAATGCCAACAATATTTGGTTCAAGTACGTCATGAGCTTAGTCGAGCTCCTCTACCCGACCGCATTTACTGTCACTGAGGATGAGATCGACTTTGAGGCGACGCTAGCTAATATGAATCGTATCAAGCAGTCTGGTAAAACCATTTGTCTTATCGGTCCTCCTTATTTTATCTATCTACTGTGTTGTTTTATGCGCGAGCAAGGTCAAACTTTCAATGGTGGTCGCGATCTTTACATCATCACTGGCGGCGGCTGGAAAAAACATCAGGATCAATCGCTCGATAGAGACGAGTTCAACCAACTTTTGTGTGAGACTTTTACCTTAGAAAGCCCAGAGCAGATTCGAGACACATTTAATCAAGTTGAACTGAACACCTGCTTTTTTGAGGATACAGAACACAAAAAGCGTGTACCGCCCTGGGTCTTTGCAAGAGCTCTGGATCCTAAAACATTAAAGCCGCTTCCGCATGGTCAGCAAGGACTGATGAGCTATATGGATGCCTCGGCGGTCAGCTATCCATGCTTTCTAGTGACGGATGATATAGGCATCGTGCGAGAAGAAGAAGGCGATCGCCCGGGAACCACCGTTGAGATCGTTAGAAGAGTTAAGACGCGGGGTATGAAGGGGTGCGCTCTCAGTATGTCTCAAGCGTTTACTGCTAAGAGTGAAGGGGGCAACTGAGATGTTATGTTCGATAGAAAAAATTGAGCCGTTAACTAGCTTCATATTCCGAGTGTTGCTCAAGCCGAGTCAGCCTTTTGAGTTTAGGGCAGGGCAGTACATTAACGTTAGCTTAAGCTTTGGCAGCTTACCTTTTTCTATAGCCTCATGTCCCTCAAATTGTGCGTTTTTAGAACTCCATATTGGTGGCTCAGATATCAGCAAGAAAAATACGCTTGTGATGGAAGAACTCACCAATTCGTGGGTCTGCGGTAACATGGTTGAAGTAAGTGAGGCGCGAGGCGAGGCTTGGCTGCGTGATGAGAGTGTCAAACCCTTGTTATTGGTCGCAGGCGGGACCGGAATGTCGTACACCCTAAGTATTTTGAAAAATAGCTTGGAGCAAGGGTTTACCCAGCCGATTTACGTCTATTGGGGTGCCAAGGATATGGATAACCTGTATGTGCATGACGAACTGGTGGATATTGCGCTTGAAAACAAAAATATCAGTTACGTGCCAGTCACTGAAATATCAACCTGTCCGCAATACGCTAAGCAAGGAAAGGTGTTGGAGTGTGTGATGAGTGATTTCCGTAACTTAGCTGAGTTCGATATCTACTTGTGTGGTCCTTACAAAATGGTTGAAGTGGCTCGTGATTGGTTCTGTGACAAAAGAGGGGCAGAACCAGAGCAACTTTACGCGGATGCGTTCGCTTATTTGTAATCAGTATCAAGGAGAAGAAACTATGAGCTCAACGTCACTACTAGATGAGTTTGGTACTCCAGTACAAAGAGTAGAAAGAGCGATTGAGGCTCTACAAAATGGCCTTGGTGTTCTATTAATGGATGATGAGGATCGTGAGAACGAAGGCGACCTTATTTTCTCTGCACAGCATCTTACCGAAGCGCAAATGGCACTCATGATTCGTGAATGCAGTGGCATCGTGTGTTTGTGTTTAACGGAAGAACGCGCCAATTGGTTGGAGCTTCCTCCTATGGTGAAAGATAATCGCAGTAAAAACCAGACCGCTTTTACGGTTTCGATTGAAGCGAAAGAAGGAGTGACCACGGGGGTCTCTGCGAAAGACCGTGTTACAACGGTTAAAACGGCCACTTATTTTGATGCTCAACCAGAAGATTTAGCAAGACCAGGCCATGTCTTTCCACTGGTTGCGAAAACAAATGGCGTGTTGGCTCGTAGAGGTCATACCGAAGGTACGATCGATTTGATGTATCTAGCAAACTTAGTCCCATCAGGGATCCTTTGTGAACTGACTAACCCTGATGGAACCATGGCGAAACTGCCAGAGACCATTGAGTTTGCAAGACGTCATGGAATGCCAGTGCTCACTATTGAAGATATCGTCGATTATCGAACGGGTATCGACCTGAGAAATGAATATAAGAGTGGCTTAGTGCGTGAAGTGAGTTGGTCTTAGTATTTAAAGTTCCTTTGTTCAGTCGCCTAGCTGACTTTCCGCCCTTATCGGGCGGTTTTTTGTTCTGTAGAAGTTAAAAATAAACCCGCAAAAGCGGGCTTATTGATATAAGGTGGTTAGTTGCAAACCGGACAGGTTGGCATTTTCATCAGATTCATTTCTCGCCAAGACATGCTTAGCGCATCCAAAATAAGAATTTTTCCTTTCTTTGGCTGCCCGTAGTTAGCAATCACCTTGATGGCTTCCATTGCTTGGACTGCACCGACAATACCGACGACAGGTGCCATTACACCGGCTTCAACACAGCTTAACGCACCGCTGCCGAAGAGGGCACTTAAGCACTGGTAACATGGTTGAGTAGGATCATCGTAAGTGAATACGCTTACTTGCCCTTCCATGCGAATAGCGGCACCCGAAACCAATGGTGTTTTTGTTTCAAAACACAAGCGGTTGAGTTGGTTGCGTGTATCTACGTTATCTGATGCATCTACAACGATAGTGTGTTGTTCGATGAGTTCTTTGAGCTCAGTATCACCAAGGCGTTTTGCAATGGTGTCCACGGCAATATGCGGGTTTAGCTCCCTTAGTGCCTCAGCCGCTGACGCGACCTTCTTACGACCAATATCCGCATCGTGGTGCAGCACTTGACGCTGTAGGTTAGATAGCTCAACGATATCATCATCAATCAATGTGATTTTACCTACACCGGCAGTCGCTAAGTATTGGCTTGAGGCGCAGCCTAAACCGCCAGCACCAAGCATCAATACCGATGCTTGCTTAAGTGCTTCTTGCCCATCAAAGTCAAATTGACGAAGAATGATTTGGCGGTTGTAACGCAACATTTCCTGATCGGAAAGAATATCCACAACGACTTCCTAGTAAAGGGTTGAGTTGAATAGTTGAATCTGAACCGTTTCGCCTACTTCGACGCGGCCGCGTTCACGCTCCAATACAACAAAACAGTTCGCTAGGCTCATTGATCGGAATGCACCAGAGCTTTGGTTACCTGTTGTTTCAACCACAAACTTGCCATCTTCTAAGGTATAGATGCCACGTTGGTAATCGGTACGCCCCGGTGCTTTCTTAAATGCTGTTTTGGTTGTCGCTGGAATAGACTCCGGAGCCTTCCACTCTGTATGTCCTGCGAGTTTTGCCAACATCGGTTGAACAAGCACGTACATGGTTAGCACCGCAGAAACAGGGTTGCCCGGCAAACCACAGAACCAAGCAGTACTTAGCTTACCAAAGGCGAAAGGCTTACCTGGCTTGATTGCCAGCTTCCAGAAACCGATCTCACCAAGTTCTTCAAGAATGTCTTTTGTGTAATCCGCTTCACCAACGCTGACGCCACCAGAGGTAACAACGACATCAGCCAACGTTTGTGCTTTTTCAAAGGTCGCTTTGAGTGTTTCTGGGCAGTCGGGGATGATGCCTAAATCGACGGCTTCACAACCAAAGTTTTCAATCAACGGTTTGATGCCGTAACGGTTGCTGTCGTAGATTTGACCTTCTTCTAGCGATTCACCCAGTGGTTTTAGCTCATCACCAGTAGAGAAAAATGCCACTTTTGGTTTACGAACGACGGTCACATGGCTGACGCCAAGAGACGCAATCATTGGAATATCACGCGGCGTTAAACGAGCACCTTGCGCAAGTACAATGTCGCCTTGCTTGATGTCGTCACCTGTTGGGCGGATGTTGTTTTGTGGCTTCACGTCCGTTTGGTTGAACTGAACACCTGCATCCGTTACTTCGGTGTTCTCTTGCATGATAACAGCGTCACAACCCTCAGGGATTTTTGCGCCAGTCATAATGCGAACACAGGTACCTTGAGGCCATTCACCTTCAAAAGGTTGCCCTGCGAATGATTTGCCCGCCAAAGGCAGTACCGAAGACGACTCAAGATCTTGAATGCGAATTGCGTAACCGTCCATTGCTGAGTTATCGAATGGTGGTACATGGATAGGAGACAAGATGTCTTCTGCCAGTACAAAGCCAAGAGCATCAGCAAGTGGAAGAGAAAGAGTGGTTTGGATAGGTTTGATTCGCGATAGCATTTTATCCATCGCTTCTTCAATTGGCATCAAGCCAGGTGCGTCGCAGCAGCCCATTGAGAAAATCCTGTGTTCTTTTGTTTTGTGGCAACTTTACCATAAAAAGGGGACTGAGTAGGGTCTGTTAATCTTTCATGGTTAAATTTTGTTCGGACGGGGGCGCCTAGACGAACCCTTTGGGCAGCGTTTGCTGGTCATTTCTACTTCGTTATCGACTTCTCATGTAGGCTAACTACACATCAAAGTCTCTGCCTAGTATAAATGCCCCACAATTCGCTGCAAAAATCAGCTCGAAAGATCAACAGACCCTAAGAATGTCCACCTATAAAATATGGGTGTAATTATTCAAAAATCCGAGTATCCTTGTCAGCCATCCGAAAGGGGTAAAAAACCTGCGGAGCTCAAGAAAATCAGCTCAGTACCTTCATTTGATGTGACTTGGTGTAAAGACACGAACTGAGCAACTCAAAGCGAAAAGTATGAATGCAATTTTGGTTGGATTTGTACAAGCGGCTGAAGTAACAAAAGAGGAAGTGGAATGTCAGGTCTTAGCGAGTCAGCGAAGTTAGTAAAAGAAGCGCTAGAGCAACGTGGTTTGGAAACGCCAATGTGCCCAAACAACGTAAGCCGTGAAGAGAAGAAAGAGAAGATCGAACACCACATGCGTGAGATCTTAAGTTTGCTTCAACTTGACCTAACTGACGATAGTCTAGAGGAAACGCCGCATCGTATCGCTAAGATGTACGTGGACGAAATCTTCTCCGGTCTGGATTACGCCAATTTCCCGAAAATCACTGTGATTGAAAACAAGATGAATGTAAGTGAGATGGTTCGCGTGAAAGACATCACAGTGACCAGTACTTGTGAGCACCACCTTGTTACGATCGATGGCAAAGCTGCCGTTGCTTACATCCCACGTGGCAAAATCATTGGTCTGTCTAAGATCAACCGTATTGTCCGCTTCTTTGCACAGCGCCCTCAAGTTCAAGAGCGTATGACACAGCAAATTCTTGTAGCACTTCAAACGTTGCTAGGTTCAGATGATGTGGCGGTGACTATTGATGCAACGCACTACTGCGTGAAATCTCGTGGTGTTATGGATGCAACCAGCGAAACGACGACAACAGCATTGGGTGGTATTTTCAAAAGCAACCCAGCGACACGTGCCGAGTTTCTCCACGGTTTACGCTAAGTAATCAAGCAAGTTTCTAAGAGGATGGTAAATGCCATCCTTTTTTTTATCTATCTGAAAGTCATAGATAAGATGGATTTGAGACGACAAAAATCATTTATCGAACTTCGTGTTGACAGTTATTTGAGTTGCCCTTAATATCCGCGCCCAGCAAACGGTTGCGAGGGTTTTCTCTCTTATTTGATTTGCTTATCTGATTCTTCAAGTTCAGCTGATCTCGGTCAGTTGTCTTTCTTTTTTCTAATAATAGAAAGGCAACAATATTGAGATTTGGCATGACCACACAAACTACCGTTCACTCTTCTATTTCGACTTCTGCACAAGCCTCGGAAATTAGCTGGCAAAAGAAAGCTATTCTTAGTGTCGCGTTCCTAATGGCGACTACCTCTGTTGGTCCTGGCTTTTTAACTCAGACAGCAGTCTTCACCAATATCTACAAAATTGACATGGCGTTTCCAGTCTTTGCATCCATGTTCATTACTTTCGGTATCGTGATGAACTTATGGCGCATTGTGGGTGTATCTGGCATGCGTATTCAAGACATTGCTAATAAAGTAGCTCCGGGCATGGGCTACGTGGTGGGTATTCTCCTTGCTCTTGGTGCGGTAGCGTTCAACTTTGGCAACGTGAGTGGAGCTGCACTTGGCATCAATGTGCTAACAGGGGTTGATACTACCTGGGGGGCTTTGTTTACCGGGGTTGTGGGATGCCTGCTGTTTGTGGTCCACAATGCATCTAAACGTATGGATCAGATGGCGCGCTATCTTGGTCTGTTTATGATCATTCTGATTGCTTACGTTGCAATGACCAGTTTGCCACCAATGGGTGAAACCATGAACGCAGCGGTGATGCCGACAGATATTGGTAGCTTACTGCTCCCAACACTGACCATTGTGGGTGGTGCCGTCGGTGGTTACTATACGGGCGCACAACGCTTGGTTGATATCGGCTTACAAGGAAAAGACAAGGTTCCGGCGATTAAAACCGCGGCTTGGGCGGGCATTTCTATTGCAGTGGTGATTCGTATTCTGCTGTTCTTAGCCGTATTTGGTGTGATTGCGACAGGCGCAACGTTGGATTCTGCAAACCCAGCTGCTGATGCCTTCCGTCAAGGTGCTGGTGAAGTGGGTTACTTCATTTTTGGCTTGGTATTATTTGTCGCGTCGATTACCTCGGTTGTGGGGAACTCGTACATGGCCATCTCCCTGATCAAAACTCTATTCCCAATCGTGGCTCGTAACGAGAAAGTGTGGTGCGTTGGCTTTATCATTATCACATCACTTGGCACAGTGACCATGAACATGCCGATTCTACTTCTTATGCTTGCGGGTTTGGTTAACAGCATTATTTTGCCAATTGTACTAGGCATGATGTTGGTAGCGACACGCAGAAAAGATATTGTGGGTGACTACAAGCATCCGGTCTATTTAACCTTTACGGGTATTGCGATTGTGGTGGTAATGGCGGCATCAAGTATGACCAACATCAGCAATTTTGTGTCGAAGTTCATCGGGTAACGTTGCTCGTTGAAGACAAAAGAAAACGGCCTCACAATGAGACCGTTTTTTATGTTTGTTTCGATGGTGTCTTAACAAGCTCTGGCCAGTACATTTTGACATAACCAGCAGACACCCAAACCACGAGCACGGTTGCGATGCTTAGTTCTAGAAATCCAAAATCGTGTAACCAATGCCAATGTGGGTGAGATTCCGCGAAGAATGTGGTGAGACGATGCATTGCAATCGCACTGATCACGGAAGGAAAGGTGACCGCTGCGATAGATGGTTGAAACTTCAAACGCATCAAACGGAAATAACACAGATAAATTAACAAGGTCATCGTAATGGCGATGCCTGCCAGTGCGCCCGTCAGGATCGGATCTGGTTGCGCAAAGTTGACTAGGTACGCAGCCAGAGAAAGATTCACAGGCGCAGCCATGATCGCGAGTGTTGGTCGTGCTCGACGCGGCAGAGAGCCAAAGAATACCAAGCGATACAACACCAAAGGCAACATGAAGAAGTAAATGCCGATACACATCATCGCCAAAGTTTCAGAAAACACGTTGTGTCCAAACTGAGAGCCAGCAAGAGAAGAGCTGATCAAGCCCACAGGGTAAAGAAACCAGCTTGGCACTATGTTCGACATCTTGAAGTTCATGATCTGAAAACCAAAGAACAGCACCATCATCGTGAAATGCAGTAACACCGCCATAAACCACAGCGGGTAGGCAATGATTGGTGTTACCACGGCAAGATAGTCACACAACATGAGTAACGCCATGCTCATTGGCGCCATTAAACTACCGCTCAGTGGGTGCTTGATGTCCGCCATAAACAGTCGAGGGCTGGTGGCGTATTTAAGTAGAACCGGGGTAAGAAGAAGAGCTCCGAGTGCAGCAAGAAATGGTCTTATTGGTTCTCCAATTTGTGGAATGTACAAAGCCCAAGCTTGTCCAAGCCCTATCATGCCTAGTGCTAACGCCGCTTGTGACGGAGGAACACTATAAAACTGCACAAGTCTTTTCCAGTTCAAAACGACTCCAGAAATGGGTTAATTGCTCTAATTTGAGGCGCAAATACTAACAAGTTTAACGTCTTCTTACCTTTCATTATGATAGGTAAATTCCAGAGAATGGGAATTTTGTGAGTTTGGTAGGAGATTTATGTAGAGACTTGCAAAAAAGTAGAATTACTGGCTCCAAAAGAATCTTAATGGTGAAAGATAATTTGGAGCCGGTACACCCAAGTACCTTGGGTATATTTGGTTAAGCTTGGTTTTCAGGCAGGTCTTGTTGACGTAGCTTGTCATTCTTAAGCGTACGATGTAACAACTGGCTGTAAATTGGTTGTCCACCAAGTAATTGCGCCACTATTACTGCGCCTAAGCTGGTAATAATAAGTGGTAGGATCAGGTAGTAGTTATTGGTCATCTCGATAACCAGTAAGATACCTGTGATTGGTGCACGTACTGTTGCGGCAAATAGAGCCCCCATGCCAGCAATTGCGAAGACACCTGGTTCGATAGCCAATGAAGGTAACAGCATGTCTGCACTTGCTCCAAATGCATAGCCAAACAATGTGCCCAAAGCCAGCATTGGAGCGAAGATACCACCAGGTGCACCAGAACCAAAACAAAGTAGGGTAGTGATCACACGACCAACGAACAGCATAACTAAAATAGAAATTGAGTAGTTGCCGTTGGTAATGTCTGGAATCAAACCAATACCGCCGCCGGTTAGCTGAGGAACATAAAGCAGTAGCAAGCCAAACACACCGCCCAAAATAGTACCTGTGATCAAGTAACGTTTACGGTCGTTTTTATGTAGGGCAACAAAGCTGTCTTGCGCGATGGTGATTAGCTTATTGAAAATCACACCAAATACGCCAAACAAAGAACCGAGTAGCAAGAACAACCATAATGATTGTAATTCCGGTGATTGGTATTGCGGCATGGTGATTACCGCTTCTTGACCGTTAATCGCGCGAAACACAATGTTTGCCATGATCGCCGAAATGATCACTGCTCGAATAGAAATTAAAGAGTAGCGAAATTGAGGGCGCATTTCCTCAACAACAAACATGATGCCTGCTAACGGTGCATTAAACGCCGCGGCTAAACCACCGGCAGCACCGGATGCTAATAGAGAGTGGCGAGTATCATCGTCTTTAATACGAAAGATATCGGTAACCATGCGACCAACCGCGCCACCCATTTGTACAGTTGGACCTTCACGACCTAAAACCATACCTGAGCCAAGTGCGCCCATACCGCCAAAGAACTTCACCGGGATGACACGCCACCAACGTACCGGGCGAATATTGTCCATTGCACCTTCTATCTCAGGAATGCCGGAGCCAGAGGCTTCTGGTGCGAAACGGTGCACAAGGTAGTAACCGATGAATGCTAATGCACCACTGATTAAGATTGCGGCCAGCCACAAAGGCAGCACGCTACCGATTTCGCTTTTTAACCACTCAGTACGGGTTTCAGAAACAAAGTGAACAGCAATCTCAAAGTAAGTGCCGACAAGACCTGCTAGCGTACCAACGATGGCCGCCATAAAGAGGACGGAAAATGAAGTTGGCGTTGACCCTCGAGAGACAAACTGGTTAATCGCATCTTTAGGTACGTGCGCTAACACAGATTTCACAATTCTCTCGCGTTTGGTCATTAACAGATTCTCCTGACTACAGATTGGAAGGGACGGAAGAAATTATACGCTCAGGAGAGTCTAGACCTAATCAATAAAGATGCAATTTAGCTTTCCACTATTGAGCGGTTCAAGTGTCGATTGTCTAAATATTGATAAACTTTGTGCTATTGATCCCATATATGGCACTATTTTTTTATCGGTAAAACTTGTTTTCTGAGCAAAATGAACCATGCTTTAAGTGTAAAGCAACATGACTGCTTCAGAAGGAGGGATGTGAGGTTTTACACACAATTTGGATGGATTCAAACCCTACAGAAATTCCTCGTTATTTGTTCGGGATGCATCAATAGACTTCCCGATTCGCATACTCACGATTGAGTCACGAGGTAGAGGCGCACGCATAGGTGCGCCTTTTTAATGCCTATAATCTTCCCCTTTACTTATTTTAAATAACCGTACGAAGTGTTGATAATTCCAGCTTGGTATGGCATTCTGTTTTCTCGTAATGGTTCTCAGCGTGATGGATTACGCGGTTTAGGCTTTATACAAAGATTGATGCGGGCTAGAAGGTCCGCTTTTTTGTGTCTGAAATTCGAGCTGAGTACTTGCTTATCTTAGGTATAGGGGCAAAGATAGCGTTTTCGATAACATCAAATTCAATCGTCAAGTAATACCATGTCGCGCTTTTCTCTTTGTTTGCTCATCTTCTCAGGGTTATTTTCTCAAACTACATCGGCTCAAGATCTATGGTGGCAGGCGATATTATCGAGTGCTCCTGTTGAACAAATTCAACAAGCGATAACGACAGGTGGAGCTTGGTATCGATGTGAGACACAGGATAGTACCGAAGCGTTTTGTTTGGATGATTTTCACTACTACCATCAGCATCTCTACGGAGAGTCAACAATAGAAGATCGTGAGGTCTATTTGTCTTTTCTTACCGAGTACCAACCCCAGAGTTTGAGCGAACTGATTTTAAATTTGAGGAAAGATGGGCTGGTGATGCAGAAGGTGGAGATTGATGGGCAACAATATGATATTTCTGAAGCGATGAGGCACGCCACGCCTGAAGAGGTAGATAAAGAGCTGATTGTCTTCATTAATCGCTATCCACAGCAAGCGCCACGAAGTATTGATTGGGTGTTAGCACAAGAGTTTGGCACGCCAACGCCAAGATTAAACGTCATGTTAAACAGCGATGGCGAGATGATTGAACTAAAGGTGATCCGTTTCTAAAGTGTTATGCTTTAGACGTCTGAAGCCTCAGTTTTGTTTTCGTGATGGAGAGCCAAAAATGTCGCCATCGCAGATTCATCCAAAAATCCATCCGACTTTTTATGCGCGCGTAGATACTGATAACCCGCAACCAATTTGCGGTGCTGCGCTTCTTCTTCCCCAGAAATTACACCATTCATGACATGTTGATAGGCGAGTTTGTAAGCCTCCATATCCACTACTTCGGCTTGGCGATATAAGTAACCACAACCCGTAGCTAGCCATTCTAGTGAGCAGTTTGCTCGCATCGCTATTTGGTTCGCTTTGGTTAAACTTGGCTCACTTCCTTTGAGATATTTCCTGATCAAAGCTTCAGATACATCGACGCGTCGAGCGAAGCCGCTGACACTTTCTTCGCCTATAAGGGTGGCGAGTCGTTGGGCAAAAGACATATTTCGTACTCCAGTTCGAATTGCGAAAGTTTACCCGTTGAGCGAGCGGTAAAACAAGACTAGGATGAAAGCAGATTAAGAAAAGGAGAGAAACCCATGGTTGCAAAAGTAGTGACTGCACCAAACGGTCCAGAGTTTTCTGAGCTGGTTCAAGGATATTGGCGTGCAGTAGATTGGGGCATGACAGCGCAAGAACGTTTGTCATTCCTAAAGCAACATATTGAGTTAGGTATTACGACTGTCGACCATGCCGACATCTACGGTAACTACGAATGTGAAGCGCTGTTTGGTGAAGCATTGGCGTTGGATAAAAGTGTTCGTGAGCAAATCCAGATCGTGACCAAATGCGACATTAACTTGTGTGGTGATAAAACACCTGAGCGTAAGATCAATCATTATGATACTAGCGCGGCGCATATCTACCAATCCGTCAACAACTCACTTGAGCGTTTAAATGTTGATGAGATTGACGTGCTCTTGATTCATCGTCCTGACGTTTTGATGGATGCAGATGAAGTGGCAGAAGCGTTTTCGGAGCTTCATAAAGTCGGTAAGGTGAAGCACTTTGGTGTTTCTAACTTCACACCTCGTCAATTTGAACTTTTGCAATCGCGCTTAAGCAAGCCACTTGTGACTAACCAAGTGGAAATCAACCCCCTTAACTTTGAAGTTGCACACGATGGTACGTTAGACCAGATGCAAACTTTACGAGTGCGCCCGATGGCATGGTCGTGTCTAGGTGGTGGTTCAATCTTTACGGGTGATACGGAGCAAGCGGTTCGTGTTCGCAACGAGTTAGAAATGATTCGTGAAGAAGTCGGTGCGAACAGTATTGATGAAGTGATTTACGCTTGGGTTCGTCGTTTACCATCGAAGCCAATGCCTATTATTGGTTCGGGTAAGATTGAGCGAGTTCACTCGGCGGTTAATGCACTGAATATTGAATTGACGCGTGAGCAGTGGTACCGAGTTTGGGTCGCTTCAAAAGGTCACGGTGTGCCATAGAAAGACCGAAAAGTTTTATCTTCTTAGGCACTCTTGATATCCAAGTAACCACGCATTTCGAGGTTAAAGGATAAATAGGGTGCCTTTTTGCCTTCTAGATTATCTTTTTCATTCTAATTGCTAAGAGCAACCCTTTGCGTATCAGGCTTTGTCGAAGTTTTAATCACACTTGCGCAACATCACTAAATGTATAGGGAATTGCGTTTTTTATTGGTTCACTGGTTCACTCATCTATTCATATTGCGTATGCTAGTTCGGTAAACAAGAAATAATAAAAACTCCTCGTCAGTTTTCTCGTACTTTGTGCTGCAACAATCTGTTAGACTCCTGCGCAGATTGTTGAATATATAAAGGTGGTAGAATGTCTTTTCCTGTACTCATCTGTGATGACTCTGCGTTAGCACGCAAACAGATGGCAAGATCACTGCCGGCAACATTAAATGCAGACGTGACATTTGCCATTCATGGTAAAAACGCGCTAGAAGAACTAGCGCAGAAAGAATTTAAACTGATGTTTCTTGATTTGACCATGCCAGAGATGGATGGTTTTGAAACATTGGAAAACATGAAACGCTTAGGCATTCAAACCCCAGTTGTGGTTGTGTCTGGTGATATTCAACCCAAAGCAAAAGAGCGTGTATTTGCACTCGGTGCGAAAGCGTTTATTCAAAAGCCAATTGGTAAAGACGAGCTTAAAGCGACGTTAAAAGAGCTGATTGAGCCTAATGATCGTCCACAGGTCATCACTCCTACAACGATTGAGCTGCCTATTCTGCGTCGTCGTGATATTTACATGGAAGTGGCTAACGTGTCGATTGGTCGAGCGGCAGATGCCTTGGCGCGTCACTTTGATGTTTTTGTTCAGCTTCCACTTCCAAACGTAAATATCTTCGAAGTCAGTGAGCTTCATATGGCATTGAGAGATTTAGCATCTCATGACAACGTCTCAGGTGTTTGTCAGGGGTTTTGTGGAGAAGGCATTGCGGGCGAAGCACTGGTTATCCTAAGTGACTCAAGTGTCTCTGACTTGAAAAAGCTAATGAAGGTGCCAGCAGATAGCGAAGAGTTAGAAGAGCTCGAACTGTTGATGGATATCTCTAACATCTTGGTAGGCGCATTCTTGAATGGTTTAGGTGAGCAATCTGAGGTGCGATTCTTCCAAAGTTCTCCTGTATTGCTCGGGCAGCATATCTCCATCGATTCAATTATTGAATCAACCACGGGGGCATTTAGTCGAACCATGACATTTGAAGTGAGCTACAACATTGAAGGCACATCAATTCGTTGTGATCTTCTGTTTATGTTCGTTGACGAGTCGCTGCCTTTGCTAGACAACAAATTGTCATACCTAATGGAGGACTTCTAATGCTGAATCTACCTGCAGAATTTGAACAATTCCATTGGATGGTCGACATGGTTCAGAATGTCGACATGGGTTTGGTTGTGATCGATAAAGATTACAACGTACAAGTATGGAATGGGTTTATGACCCACCACAGTGGCTTGCAATCTCACGAGGCAATTGGTCGCTCCATTTTTGATATTTTCCCAGAGATCCCACAAGAGTGGTTCAAGCTAAAAACCAAGCCGGTTTATGATTTGGGCTGCCGAAGCTTTATTACTTGGCGTCAGCGTCCGTATTTGTTCCGCTGCCGTAACGTGCGTCCTGTGACACAACAAGCAGAGTTTATGTACCAGAACGTAACGCTGAACCCAATGCGTACACCTACAGGAAAAATCAATTCCTTGTTCTTGTCTATCCAAGATGCGACGGCTGAAGCGTTGATGTCTCAGCAACACAACTAAAGGTTGATTAAATAACGATATTAAAAGCCGAGGTTCGCCTCGGCTTTTTTGTATACTTAAATCGTGTCTTCAAATGCGCAGAATAATCATATGGACTTTAATCTCGCTCTCAAGCTCTACACCGCTGAACAAGTCAGAAATGGAGAAGTAATGGCAGCTCAATTGGCGGGGGTATCAATGTATAGCCTTATGCAACGCGCTGGAATGGCTGTGTATGAGCGTTTTCTTCATCTTTATCCCAGAGCACGAAATGTGTTGGTGGTGTGCGGTAAAGGCAATAATGGTGGTGATGGTTATGTGTTTGCCACTCTAGCAAAGCAGGCACAGCTGAATGTACGCGTGTTTCAATTGGGTGACCCTTTAACCTTGAAAGGTGATGCTCTGAGAGCGTTCGAAGATTGGCAAGCTAGCGATGGAGAGAACAGTGCTTGGGATGATTGGCATACTGCATTGTTAGAAGCTGATGTGATTATCGATGGCATGTTAGGGACAGGGTTAGTGGGAGAAGTCAGAGCCGACTCTCGCCGTTATATAGAGCAAATCAATCAAGTCCATTGTCCTGTAATCGCTATTGATGTGCCATCGGGTCTAAGTGCTGATACTGGCGCCGTTTTGGGAGAGGCTATTCGTGCAGACCATACCGTGACATTTATTGGTGTAAAGCAAGGTTTGTGCACGGGGCAAGCAAGAGATTACGTTGGAGACCTACATTTTTCCGGCTTAGGTGTGAACGTCGAGTTCGAGTCGATTGAAGAAGAAAGCGCGTTAGGTATTGATCATCAGATTATCGGTAGACTGCTACCGGAAAGGAAAGCCACTGCCCATAAAGGCGATAACGGGAAACTCCTCTGTGTAGGAGGTAATCAAGGTATGGCAGGCGCGATTCGATTATGTGCTTCTGCCGCAGCGAGAACAGGGGCGGGTTTAACCGCAGCGATTACCTATCCAAGCTCGCTACTACCGTTACAAGTGGGAGCTCCAGAAATAATGAGTCGAGGTATTACACTTGATGAGCTCAAAGACACCGATAACGAGCTGGTTAAGCGTAGTCGTTGGGCTGATGTTCTCGTCTTTGGTCCTGGTTTTGGGCAAGATGAATGGGCACATCAGGCATATCAATTCTTATCTCAGAAAAACAAACTCAAAGTGGTGGACGCTGACGGACTAAACATCCTTGCTATGCTCAATCAGAGAAATGATGTCGTGTTTTTACGAGACGAGCAACGCGTTATGACACCGCACCCCGGAGAAGCTGCACGCTTGCTCCTTGTTTCAACAAAAGAGGTAGAGCAGGATCGTTTTGCAGCGGCGAGGCAGCTTCATGAACGCTACGGTGGGGTTGTTGTACTCAAAGGCGCGGGCACTCTTATCTATGACGGTGTCAGAATGTATGTTTGTCTCGCGGGTAACCCTGGGATGGCGAGTGGGGGAATGGGAGACGTCTTGTCTGGTGTGATTGCTGCGTTACTTGCAAAAGGACTTCCTATTGCTGTGGCGGCTCGTTTAGGCGTGATACTTCATAGTCATGCAGCCGATATTAATGTCCAGCAAAGTGGTGAAGTTGGCTTGTTGGCGAGTGACGTTATCGAATCTCTTCGATGTGCCATCAACACACCAAAGAACTGAACAGAGCTTTTTTAGCTCATTCGCTTTCAAGAAGAGGCAAAAAGTGATGTTGGGCATGAAAAATTTGAAGAAATATTTTTTGAAGAGTCGCACTAACTTGGTTCGTTTGGCGTTATTTTGAGCGTTTATGAGAAGTTAAACGGTAACCTACGATGGAAATGACGCAAAGGTTTGCGCAAAGGATAAAATAATCGAGCGTTTTAACTGTTTGATATTGTTAATTAAGTTGCGATTTTGGGAAGAGGGGAGGTGTTTTTGATATGCGATTTCCAAGATGGTATCACAAAAAAAAATCAAATATCAGACTTGTAGGAAATAAATCACAGCCTATAATGCTGAAAACCGGAGCGTCTGCCAACGCTCCGGTTTTTTTGTGTCCGAAGAACAGTGAACTCGTCTGCCAACGATTTCACTACGCACTCTGAGATGACACATATACTTATGAATCAAGGAATTACACAATGCGTATCGAACAAGAACTTAAGTTAGGTTTTAAAGATGTACTGTTTCGCCCGAAACGTTCTACCCTTAAGAGCCGTTCTCAAGTAAATTTAACCCGCGATTTTACATTCAAGCATAGTGGTCGTCAATGGTCTGGCGTACCAGTAATTGCGGCTAACATGGATTCGGTTGGTAGCTTTGCAATGGCTAAAGCGCTAGCAGAGCATGGTGTAATGACCGCTGTTCACAAACACTACACAGTTGAAGACTGGGCAGAGTTTGCGAAAACAGCAGACAAAACAACGCTAAACAACGTGATGGTGTCAACGGGCACGTCTGATGCAGACTTCCAAAAAACTAAAGACATCATGGCGATTTCTGATGAGTTCATCTTCATCTGTATCGACATCGCGAACGGCTACTCAGAGCATTTGGTGGAGTACGTACAACGTGTTCGTGCTGAATTCCCAGACAAGGTTATTTCTGCTGGTAACGTCGTAACTGGTGACATGTGTGAAGAGTTGATTCTTGCTGGTGCAGACATCGTGAAAGTAGGTATCGGTCCTGGTTCTGTATGTACAACTCGCGTCAAAACCGGTGTTGGTTACCCACAACTTTCTGCAATCATCGAATGTGGCGACGCAGCTCACGGTCTTGGCGGTATGATCATCGGTGATGGTGGCTGTTCATGTGCGGGTGATGTAGCGAAAGCATTCGGTGGCGGTGCTGATTTTGTCATGCTAGGTGGTATGCTTGCTGGTCACGAAGAGTCAGGCGGCGAAGTCATCGAGAAAGACGGCGAGAAGTTCATGAAGTTCTACGGTATGTCGTCGAAGAGCGCGATGGACAAGCACTCTGGAGGTGTTGCTGGCTACCGTGCAGCTGAAGGTAAAACCGTATTATTGCCATACCGTGGCAGTGTTCACGGCACTATCCAAGACATCCTTGGTGGTGTTCGCTCAACATGTACTTACGTAGGTGCAGCAAAGCTTAAAGAGCTAACCAAGCGAACTACGTTCATCCGCGTGCAAGAGCAAGAAAACAACGTATTCGGTAAAGAGTAAGTCGACTGAATATCGGAAATTTCTAATAGTTAAGAGCCGCTAGCTAATAGCGGCTCTTTTTTTGCGTAAATTGTGTTGTTAAACAAAGAAGTAACAGAACTGGTGGTTTGAAGATCATGCTGTCCAAGTTGATGTTGATAAAGAGACTAGAGAAGAGCATAACGACACGTTTTCGGGGGGAAGTGGTCAAAGTTGGTAACCTCACGAGATTGGTCCGACTAACGTGCATACTAGTTTTCATTATATGGGGGAGGTGAGCGCTAGGTGCATGGCAATGGAGATTCTAGTCCATGTATTTAGCAGTGAAACTTGGATTCACTCGAAATGTTCGAAGGGCATTCCAACTAAACAGGATTTCTAGGTTAACCTACTTCGGGTAAAAATCGAGTTAAAGAGCAGCGCATATTTCAAGATGCATTGGAAGCTAAGAATGAAATTTGGAAAAGATGATGACGGTTTATAGGATTACAGATAATTTAAATGATTTTCAGACGATATGTACGACTCCCGATGAAATCGCTATCCAGTTAGGTGATTTCGACTACTTTGTGAGGATCTTATCGCAGGCTACTGAAAATCAGTCTCTGAAAGATATCTGGAAGCCAGTAGAGCTAGAGTTTGAGGATGTTTTTGCCAACAATTCTGTGTTGCCTGATATTAGCTTATGGTTGCGAACATATCTTGTTTTATCCCCCAAAGCATTTGGAATTTTACATAGTTACCTATCCAAAAGCGGAGAGTTTTTACCCACTTACTACCAAGGCGAACAATGGCATTTATATACGTCGATGACATTTGGACAAGAAGACAGACAAAAGTGTGTCGAAAAGATCTCTTATGGAAGCATTGAAGGGTTAGATACTCTTGTTTTTATTGATGATGATGTCAAAGACAAAGCCGTATTTAAGTCGAGATTGGAAGGTGTGGCAAATTTATACTGTACCGATCATCTCAAGTCTTTATGCGAACAAAACCAGCTCGATGGCATCGTATTCTCTTCCGAGTTAACTGACTATTTTAATTGAGTTCTTTTCATCAAAATTTGGTTAGTGGTGAAACTTATAGTTTGCTCGCTGTTGCACCTCGACGCATTTATTGACTTCATTAAGATGAGGGGTGAGGGCGGCGGTTAGCACCTAACCAAACTTTCTCGCCATGCTTTAAGTTATCTCTCTAACTTATCAAGTCACACCTTACTTAGGGTCTTATGGTGACTACTTCTGTATATATCCTTATATTGTTGTTGAATAGCAACAGTGATTTGATTTAATTGCTATATATCAACACCAGTGCTTTTTCATAACATACCTCTGTTGCAACGGGGAACGTTGTAAACCTCAGAAATCAATGGAGTAAGATATGAAAACTACAAAGTTAATTGCCCTTTCATTAGTTGCTAGTGCTGTTTTAGGTACAACATCTGTAGCAGCAGAAACCTTCTTAGGGGCTGACTATCATGATGGTAAGAATAAAGTTGCTTTCCTTAGCGAAAATGTTCGTATTGCTGGCAATGTGTTTCTACCGCCAAATTATGATAAGAGCAAAAACTATCCAGCATTAGTGGTCATTACGCCAGCTAGCGGTGTGAAAGAGCAAACGGCAGGTATTTATGCCGAAAAAATGGCAAAGAAAGGTTACATTACCTTAGCTTTTGACCATCGTACTTATGGTGAAAGTGGCGGCTATCCACGTGGTATGGAAAATGCGCCAATGAAAGTTGAAGATATCAAAAATGCCATTACATTTTTGAGTCATTTCCCAGGTGTTGACTCTCAGCGTATCGGTGAACTGGGGATCTGTTCAGGTGCTGGTTACAGCTTGCAAGTTGCGATGCAGGATACCCGCTTAGATTCAGTCGCGACAGTTAGCGGTTTTGTTGACTTTACTGACTACGGCATGGGTGGTGCAACACAATATATGGACCAACTTACCGGTGATCCTGTTGAACAATATCGCCAACAAATTCAAATGGCTAGTGATGCGCGCCAGAAGTATTACGAAACCGGCGAGGTTGTGCTTGTTGATGGAATCCCATCGGCAGAAAAAGCCAAATCGATGAATGAGTTTTGGGTGCGTGCTGCAGATTACTATCGTAACCCTGCACGTGGCGGTGGTGCGGAAAACTACTCACCTATGCGCGCTGCAATGTCACTAGATACGCGCTATGCCTATAATCCATCAGAAAATATGGCATTACTGGGAGATACACCTTTCTTAGCCATTGTTGGTACAGAGGCGCTATCAGCATACTTCAGCAAAGTTGCAGTAAAACGTGGCAAAGATGCTGGTATTGACGCTGAATTGTTTAAGATTGAAGGTGCGCAACATTTCGACTTATATGATCAAACCAAGTATGTTGATCAAGCTGTCATTAAGCTTGATAAGTTCTTCTCAACAACGTTGCTATAACTTACTTGATGCTTTTATAGAGGCGAGTGGACATCACGTTTGTAGATGATCATCAACGAATAAGAGAAGACAGTCTTTAGTAAAAATTAACTCTTTGTTTTTAAGAGATTAAAAAGACTAAGAGCCGCGATGAGCGGCTCTTTTTTTATCCTGTTTTTAGAACAGCAGCTTGTACAATGAGGTCGCTTTTACTACTGCGCTAAGTCAGCAATAAAAGTCTGTTTTTTGCTTACGCAAGTCTGCAGTTCACCTTTGATCCATTGGTTAAACAAACCAAAGTCAGAATGCACCGACCAGAAAAGGGAGGCGACAACTCTCTTGCCAAAAAAGTCGGGATGGTCGGTAATGATCTTTAGCTTATTCTCTTTCATGTTCTTCTCAATAAGAAATTCTGGCAAAAATGCCATGCCTCTTTGAGCTTTGCATAAATCGAGAATCGTGCCTAAATCGTCCAATCTCCACAAGTTATATGAGGCAATGTTCGATAAGTTGAGCAACTCTTCACATCCATCCATAAGAAGAACACGCTGAGAAGGGTTACTGGTCACTGAGGCTAAATCTTCATGTGCAACCCACCAACAGTTAACGTGAAACAATTCGTCAATGTTAAAGTCGTTGTTTGTTTTGTGGTATGGGTTCCCCAAGGCAAGATCTATTTTTCCCTCGTTGATGTAATTTCCCAAAATAAAGCTTGGCTTGGTGACTACTACCAAATCGACATTTGGAAAGGCTTCCGAGAAATCCAACAGTGTTTTTTTTACATCTTTATTGAATACCAATGGATCGATCCCGACACGGTAAACAATTTGTTCTGAAATATTCATTTGTATCGCTGTTGTAATCAATTCTCGGTACCTTGATACAACGGGTGCGGATAAATGAAATAGACGCTTCCCTTTCTCAGTCAACCAGACTTTTGAATTTTGCCTATTAAATAAATTGAAGCCTAAGTCTGACTCAAGATTCTGAACAGCAGTGCTAACAGTAGATTGGGATTTTCCAAGCTTACGAGCAGCGGAGCTAAATGAACCTTCCTCAACTACAGCTACGAACGAAACAATATTTTCGAATTGTAGTTTCATGATTCGACCAACCTTTTAAAAGCAAGCAAATTATAGGTTTTTGATTTGTAATTTGTATATTTGCAACACAATAGCGTGATGAAACTCGTATTTCAACTCGTTTTATAAAGCAAAATTAATTATTGGTGCTAAATTCAACGTAAGTATATTCCTACATTGCATAAACAATCATCACATTTATCTATCTTTTTGATAAAAATAATTTTTGAAAATAATAAAGTAATGACTCTATTGATGATCTATGTCTCACCGTGTGAATTAATTACCTTATAGCGAGTATTGTAAAGAATACTCGATATATGTCTGTAAGCTATTGTAATTTAAGTACTTGTTGGTTCTTTATGATTTTTTCAGCATAACTTGATGTGCCGGTCTTTGCCAAATCTATCGATTCTATCGATAGGGGCTATTTTTCCATACCTTTTGGTATTCAATAGAATGGCAAAGCTTTTGTAAATCAACTTCATAGGAACTAAACATGATTACTAAACTGTACGTAAAAACAAGCCTGTTTTTGTCACAATTTAAAAACGACGAGCGCGGTGTAACTGCAATCGAATACGGTCTAATTGCTGTTGCAATGGCTGTATTAGTAACTACAGCAGTAGGCTCAGACGGTTTCATCGGCAAGCTAGAAGGTGCATTCGCTCAAGTTGCGACTGCTATCGATACTGCGAGCAAATAAGCCAAGTAATTACCTTACTGGTTTATGTAGATAATATCGCTAGATATTTGTGCCAGACCTCTGTTTTCATTGGTCTGGCTCAGTTAATTTAGAATATCTAATAAATGTTATTTGAAGCTAATCTCGATAAATTCAGGCAAGAGTCTTAATTTTGAGTCATGAATTGTATTTATTAGTATTGGCAATCGCGTGTTTGTATGTATCTATTACCGATTTTCTTCATCGTAAAATACAAAATAACGCTTTGCTTTTACTCCTCTTGTTGCAGAGTTTTCTTTCACCATTAGATCTTCAGATTACAACCTTTTTGCTGGTGCTAGGGATAGGGTTAATACTTTATGCTCTGATTTGGATTGGAGCTGGTGATATTAAATATGCCGCAGTGTTGTCACTGACAATCCCTCTCAATGACCTACCATGGGCCTATATTATGACGGCGTTTACTGGTGGTTTTTTAGCGATTATTTATTTAATTACTAGAAAATTAATAAGCAACACGTCGAGTAGCCAAGAAGGCATTCCGTATGGGATAGCAATTAGTGTTGGATTTTATTTAATAATTTTAACTCAAAATACGCCACATATTTAAACCTCCAAGAATGGGCACATTATGAGATCTCGACTGGTTTTACTTGTTGCTATTGTTGCCTTGATCGTAGGCGCGCTTGGCGTTGTCGACTTGTTCAAGAGTCAACCTCAACCCGAAGCTGTCGCTGAAGTGGTCGATAACAAAGATGAACAGCATGTTGCTGTATGGATGACCACCGAAGCTTATGAAAAAGGACATGCGATTAGTGCACAAGGAGTTATCAAACAACAGCTCCCACTTAGTGAAGCACTAACGCTTGGCGTCAGAGAAGACGCACAAATCAGTTTTTCACCATCCGTTTTATTAAACCGAAGCCTAAATCCAGGCGATGTTGTGTTACCAGAGTACCAAGTTTCTCCCGGTCAACCAGGGTATATCGATCTACTGGTAACGGAAGGCATGACCTTGTATCCACTGAAAGTAAGTGATCAGAATTTAATCAAAGATTACATTCGTCCTGGCTCATATATCGACATTCTTACCGTGAGCTCTCCAAACGCTAATCTTGCTGAAAATATGGATAAGCCGAAGCGCTTTCGAGGTGTAAAAGCGTCCATGTTCCTAAAACATGTCAAAGTACTCAATATTGGTGATGGCGAGGGTGAAAACAGCAACATTACCGCTCGAACACCAAATAAAGAAGACGGTATGACGACGGTGGTTATCGAAGTGAAGCCAGATGAGTTGGCAAAACTAGCGTTGGCTCAACGAACTATGCATATCGAAATTTATCGAAGCCAAACTTATACGCAGCCGGAATACGCGGAAGTACGCAATGTTATCGACAATTATACCGGAATCGAAGAGTTACGCGGTAACGTTAATGATCCTAGAGAGGCTTTGTAATGATGATACACCATCGAATTAAGCAAGTACTGTGCGTCTCCTTTACCTCTCTTTTGATTGGCTTGCTTTCTATAACAAACACTTTTGCTGCTGACCGATCTATCACACTTAATGACGGTCAGCACATTCAATTAAAGATGCCGATTGGAAAGGTGTTTATCAGTAACCCTGATATCGCCGACTACAAAATCATTAATGACAATACGCTAGTGGTTTTTGCCAATGGCATTGGTCAGTCTCGCTTGATTGTCTATGGAACAGACGATGATGTGTTGCTTTCTGACCGCATCATCGTTGATTTGGATCTAAGCGAGGTTAGACGTCAACTCAAGTTCCATTTTCCTGATGCCAAAGTCAAGGTTCAATCGGTGGGCGAGCAAGTCGCAGTGAGTGGTGTTGTTGATTCTGAAGAAACTCGTGATGACATTTATCGCATGGTGGCAACCTTACTCGGACGAGAAAAAACCGAGAAGTGGGAGAAAGTCGAAAAGCTGGAGTTCAAATCTGACTATTCAGATTATGAAGAGCCAGAGAGCATGGTTTTCGCTCGCAATATGACTTGGAAAGGAATCATTGAACGCATTAAGGTTGCAACGACACAACAGGTAAACGTCAAAATCTCAGTCGCTCAAGTTAATGAATCTTTTAGTAAAACAGTTGGGGTCGATTGGAGTTCTATTGGTTCTAAAGCGGGTGAGTTCGTATTTGACCAATTTGATGCGGCAAACCTAAGTACCTTGATCACTGCATTGGGTGACGATCAGGTTGCAGAAGTCTTGGCGGAGCCAAACCTGACGGTACTTTCCGGTGAATCGGCGAGCTTCCTTGTCGGTGGCGAAGTGCCCGTTATTGTGTCGAACAACAACAACGTGAATATTTCGTTTAAAGAGTTTGGTATTAAGCTCGACCTTACAGCGAAAGTACTTAGTCAAGACAAAATCCGAATGCAGCTAGCTCCGGAAGTGAGCGAAGTAGAAAGCTACGTCGAAGCTGCAGGCATTAAAGTGCCACAGTTGTCATCACGACGTGCAATGACAACCGTTGAACTGGCAGACGGAGACAGCTTCATCCTTGGCGGGTTAATGAGCAGTGCTGATTTAGAGAAAATGCAAAAGATTCCTTTCATTGGAGACATTCCTGTACTTGGTGCTGCATTTCGTAAAGCAACGACAGAAAGAAAGCGAACTGAGTTGATCATCGTGGCAACAGTAAACCTCGTGGAACCAATCAAACCGAAAGATATTCAGCTGCCACACATCAAGAAAACCTCAACGTTAGCGCGTTGGTTGAATATTGATTCTGACGATAATTCTAACACGTCATCGGATGCGACGATTCGTCTGCTATCTGAAGGAGGGTTTATTCAATGAAGAAGCTAGTACTTATTGCTTTATTGACATCGTCACTCTTTGGTTGCGCAACAGAGCGATATTTTGGCGGAAATGGCGCTGAAGCCGTGGTGTATAAAGAGCATCATAGCTTTGAGTTTGCAGTAAAGAATCGTGCAGAAACAGAAAAGCAGATTAAGCAACTGATTCAAAAAATCGAATCGATGGATAAAGAAGCCACTTACGTGATCGATTACAAATCCGCGCGCAGTAAAACGATGTTAAAGAAGACATTTGAGCAGTATCCGTCACACATTATTGCCCCGCAAAGAGTGGAATATCGTTATACGCCAGCTTTACCAAGTGATCTGAATATCCAAGTGACGTTAACGCGTTTGCAAACCCAGCAATGCTCGCCTGCACAGATTCAAGTTCAGTTAGGTGAACCAGACTGTTTTGTTGAATCGATGCGTCTTAAACAAGTGTCCTACAAGTCTAGATTAGTAGGAGAATAATAATGTTTGATTTAACTAAAGCATTAACAACGAAAGCAAAACCGGCACAGTCTTCGACGACAGGTGTTGCTGGATGTACGTTGTTTTATCAATCACAAGAGTGTTTAAACCTCGTTCAGGAAGTGTTTCGATTCGAAGGTTGGAATGACCCTGAATGTGTAAGAGCTAACGCAGGCTTAACCAAGCTGACGGAACAACATAGCAGTCATATTGTTATCCTTGAACTGAACGAATCGAACAACGTCGTTGAAGATGCTAAGTCTTTCGCTAGCAAACTACCAACACACAAAGGTGTCGTGGTCATTGGTAAAGAAGATGCAATTTCGACGCTTCGTTCCCTCAAAGACATGGGCTTTTACTACGTCTTTTGGCCGGTGAACAAACAAGAGTTCGCAGACTTCTTAAACCATGTTAGTAAGAACTTGAAGACGTTCTCCGGTGTTAGCCAGAAGCGTAAGGCGAAACGTGTAGCAGTGGTGGGTTCAAAAGGTGGTGTTGGTGCATCATTCATTACTACTGAATTGAGTTCGTTACTATCCACTCAAGGTTCCGATACCATTTTGGTTGATCACCAATACGCAGATACCAACATCGATGTTTTATTGGGACTGAAAGATTTTAAACCGCGCGGTATCGATGAGTTTACTGCTCCCTTGCATGAAATGGATGAAGAGGGAGCACTTAGCTACCTGTTTAACGCACGAAAAAATCTGCGTCTGTTGGCTATCGATGGCGACATGAGTCAAAGCGATATTCTCAACTATAACCAGACGCTCTGTGATCTTTTAGCTCGAAACACGAACTTCATTATTGAAGACTTCTCGGGCGGTGTGGACTTCAAAGTTGAACCTCAACTCTTGGTAGAAAACTTTGATGTGGTTGTGCTGGTTTTGGATGCGTCGGTATCTTCTGTAAGAAGTGCCAAACGACTGTTTGAGAAAATTTCCAATTTACAGCTCACATTATCGTCCCGAACTCGTGTGATTACGTTGGTGAATTATCACCGTCCGGAAAACGCGTATGTATTACAACATCCTGACCTTACCAAATACTTAGGTGCGGATGTTGATCTCGAAGTGGGGTACTGCAAGTCGTTGTCGCACATCATTATTGATGGCAAACGAGGTCATAAGCACGATCGTCATATTAACCGTTCTATGGAACTACTGGTCAAGCTGATTAATGGTCAACCTGTTGATCAAAAAGGCATGGGATCTTGGTTGAAGAGGGTGCGTGCTAAATGAGTTCGAATAAAGACTTATACCTCGCGTTTCGCGGGCAAATATTTGAAGCACTAGATGCTGAAGCGGTTCAGAAAATGAGCCGCCGAGACTTAGAGGCTCAAATCCAAGCCGCAGTTGATCTTCTTGCAAACAGCTACCAACGTCCGATCACTTCGATGATGAAGTCAGGCTTGGTGAAAAGCTTAATTGATGAACTGTTTGGCTTAGGTCCATTGCAGCCTTTGGTTGAAGATCAGTCTATTTCCGACATCATGGTAAATGGACCTAACAACATCTTTTTTGAAAGACACGGTAAAGTCCAAAAGTCAGAGGTGTCTTTTGTCAACGAAGAGCAGTTGTTAGCAATTGCTAAACGCATTGCTTCGCGTGTTGGACGACGTGTTGATGAACTGTCTCCAACGGTTGATGCCAGACTTGAAGATGGCAGCCGTGTGAATATCGTTATCCCACCCATTGCGTTGGATGGGACCTCGATTTCAATACGTAAATTCAGAGAGCAGAACATCGGCTTTGAAGATTTGATTGGTTTTGGTTCTATGTCTCCTGACATGGCGAGAGTGCTGATGATTGCGTCTCGTTGTCGAATGAATGTGCTGATTTCTGGCGGTACGGGCTCAGGTAAGACGACGCTGCTTAACGCATTGTCTCAATACATCGCTGAAGATGAGCGTATTGTCACCATAGAGGATGCGGCGGAATTACGCTTGCAACAACCTAACTTGGTTCGATTGGAAACGCGAACTTCGAGCGTTGAGCAGACTGGGGCGGTGACGCAGCGTGATTTGGTGATTAACGCACTTCGTATGCGTCCAGACCGAATCATTCTTGGTGAGTGTCGTGGCTCTGAAGCGTTTGAAATGTTGCAGGCCATGAACACGGGACACGATGGTTCTATGTCTACACTGCACGCCAACACACCGAGAGATGCGATTGCGCGTGTGGAATCGATGGTCATGATGGCGAACTTAAACCAGCCGCTTGATGCGATTCGAAGAACCATCGTCAGCGCTGTGCAAATGATTGTCCAGGTTAACCGACTGCGCGATGGGTCTCGTAAGATCACCAGTATCTCTGAAATCGTCGGTTTGGAAGGCGATAGTGTGGTGATGGAAGAGATCTACCGTTTCCGTTATGACGATGCACATTTTGGAGAAACCGTTAAAGGTGACTTCGTAACCAGCGGCATCATGCAACGATCTGAGCTTGTAAAGAAAGCCCAATTCTTCGGGCTGTATGACGAGCTGATGGCATCGTTTAAGGGGATATAACATGCTTTGGCTCTCACTTATCCTCTTTGCGTTCGTACTGCTTTTGGTCAGAGACTCAAAGGTCAAAAAGGTCGATCAGTTTTTCAACATTGAAGAAGCTGAAGCGGAAAACTTCAATGCTATCAACGTAAAATCACTGGTACGAAAACAAAGTTGGCAAAAGTTCAAAGAGTCTATTTCTCCAACACTAAAAGTACTTGGACCACGTTCATCGCTGTATATCGCTTTGTATATCACGGCGAGTCTCATCGCCTCTTGGTACGTCGTGGTTAAGCTGTTGTTGATGACGAACACCGGGTTGATCGTAGGCTTGTCTTTGGTGTTTACCATTATGGGTTACCGCTACCTAGTGACAAGAAGGCGACGTGATTTTGAAAACACTTTCCCTGATGCGCTAAACATTCTGATGAGTGCGGTAACCGCGGGTGACAGCTTAATGCAAGCCATCAGTTATGTTGGCGAGGTGATGGATAACTCGATTGGGCGCGAGTTCAAACTGATGGGGGACCGACTTAAGTTGGGTGAGTCTCCGGAAGTGGTACTTCAACGTTCGTGTAAAAACTACCCTTACCCGGAGTTTCTGTTTTTCACTGTAACCCTTAGAGCAAATATTGCGCGAGGCGGTCAGCTGAAAGGCGTACTAGCAAGGCTTATTCGAGTTTTGGTGGACGCAAGAACCCTAGAGAAAAAGAAGATGGCCATGACGTCTGAAGCGCGAATTTCTGCCAAGATTGTTGCGGCAATTCCGTTGATTTTCATGATCATTCTTAACTATGTAAACCCTGACAACGTCAATTTCGTCTTGTATGACCCTTCTGGTCGTATCGTGTTGTTTTATGTACTTGGCAGTGAGTTATTTGGCTTGTTCATTGTTTGGTTGTTAGTCAGAGGAGTACGCGCATGATGCTATTGATTGCCCTTATAGTACTGTTTGTTTCGTTGCTTTTCTTGATTTTCGATTCGCTTCGCACAGAACAACGACGCAAAAAAGTCGCCCTTTATATTGGCGGTGATGCTGTACGTGCGCCTTCCCGTGTTAACCGCTTTTTTGTTCGTTTCGGTAAAGAGCATCGACATGAGCTGGAACAAAAACTCATCGAGGCCGGCTATTACAACACAGAGTGGGCGAAGTTCTACTTCCCTGCCAAATTAGCGGTGCTCGTGGTTGTTACAGGATTGGTGTTGTTGTCGGATATGACAGCAAATAATCAGCTAATCATCATTATTTTTACGCTTATTGCTGTGATTGTCTTGCCGGATACTTTGCTTCAAATGCGACGCAAAATGTTGATCTTTAAGACATCATCTCAGTTACCGTACTTGCTGGACATGATGTCAGTTTGCGTGCAAACCGGTATGACGATTGAGGCGGCATTGGTTTATCTGGGCAAAGAGTTGGCTGAGTTTGACTCTGACCTTTGTTATCAAATTAAACGCACCTCAGATTCGGCAAAAATCCACGGGCTAGAAAAAGCGCTAAATGACCTCAGTGATCGTATTCCAACGCCGCCAATACGAAGCTTCGTGCTGACTATCATTCAAAACTTGCAATACGGTACATCAGTGGCTCAGGTGTTGAGCGATCTCGCTGAAGACATGCGAAAAGTGCAAATCCTGACCGTTGAGGAAAAGGTAGGCAAACTCTCCGCTAAGATGAGTGTCCCGCTGATCCTCTTCATCATGTTCCCGATCGTTATTCTGATTCTCGCACCGGGAATCATGCAAATGACATTAAATATTTAGGAGAGTAACCAGTGATTGGAAAACGCATTTCTCTCGCTTTGTTAGCGCTGGGCGTGTTGGCAGGTTGTCAATCGACACCTTCGCAGCAGAGTCAGCTACAAGATGACGTCGCGAGCATGGAAAAAGTGAAAAACTACGATGGTTTAATCTCTCACTACAAATCTCAGTTAGAGCAAGGTTCGCAAGATCCTGAAGTGAAAGAAAAGCTGGCATGGGCGTATTTCCATAAAGGGGATATCGAGTCGGCAAACTTTTATGTTCAGCATTTGCAAAAAGAGGGGGTAGAGAGCCCTGACTTGTACCAGTTAGAAGGGCAAGTGTTTGATGCAAAAAATGACACTGATAGCGCAATAGAGGCGTATTTATCTTCCATTAAAACGGGCAATGAATCGGGACAAATCCATGTGTTACTGGGTGTGTCGTACGCCAAGTTAGGTAAATACGAAGATGCCTACCAAGAGCTGAACAATGCACGTTTGCGTGGTTATGACGATGTCGCGATCAAGAACAACATCGCGATGATTCATATGGCAAATGGTGAATACGAGCAAGCCATCGAAACACTGATGCCAGTACTAAAAGATAACCCGGAAAATAAAGTAGTGAAGGCGAACCTAGCGATTGCCCTTATGAAAGCGCAGCAGATGGATGCGGCGAAGAAACTACTCAAAGGTGATTTTTCGGATCAAGAGCTCCACAGTATCGCCGTCGAATTAACTCAATATAGGAGTTAATGATGAAATTGCTTTCTAAACAAAAAGGGGTAACGGCGATCGAGTTCGTAATGGGCGCGCTCGTTTTGTTCTTTGCCACTTTTGCCATCTTTGAGTCGAGTTACCAAATCTATGTTGTGAACATGACGGAATATTCTCTTCGAGAAACTATACGAAACACCAAGATTTACGAGGGCAAAGGCATAAATCAGCAGTACGAGGACAAGTTTAAATCTCTGATCGAAGCTGATGGTAACTTGTGGCATTTCTTAATCGATAGCTCGCGATTTTCTATCAAAGGTCGTTACTACAAAACCTATGATGACTTCATTGCGAATAGAGGATATTCGGATGAGGGCTTGAACTTCAACTACAACTTAGCGGAGATAACGGTCACTTATCGTTACTCTCCGATCATAAAACTTGCCGGTGCAGCAGATCGAGATATCTCAAGCACAATGGTACTGAACTTAGAGCATGAGGGGTGGAAAGATGACGCTCCGTAAACAAGGTGTATGTTCTCCAAAACGCCAAAAAGGCTCATTTATGGTTGAGCTTGTGTTTATTCTTACTGCGTTATGGGGTGTTTACCTTTTTGCCGCGGATTTGAGCTATCAGTTGCTTTTGCGAGCCAAGCTTGATCGTTCTAGCTTTGCGTTGGTGAACGTAATCAAAGAGCGTTCGCGTTACTTTGAGGGCGACGTGTTAGGTGGAAAAAATCTAGCGGTAACCAATGCCGATTTAGAAGACTTATCCAAAGTCGCGAGTCGAATGCTCGGCACGCCCCCAAACGATGTGGCTATCAAAATCGAGTCATTGACCAATAAAGTGAATGTGGCGGTATTTACCAGCAGTAAATACAACAGACTAAATTGCAAAACGGATTCAATACTCGCACACGCAGATTTGGCTCCGGTGGAAAAGGGCGTGGTGTATCCATTGTACCGCGTCAGCCTTTGTGAGGAGCAAAGCTCTTGGTTCAAACCGTTCTTTAATGGCGGTACCGGCACAACCGTGAAAGTTGGCTCTTCTTCAATAATGCCAGGGAGATAGTGAAATGAGAATGCAGCAATATCAGCATCGAAGTCTCCAACAACAAAAGGGCGTCGCTGCTGTATGGATGGGCTTGTTGCTCGTGCCTATTATGGGCGTCACTTTTTGGGCTGTTGAGGGCACCCGTTATGTGCAGGAGTCGAGCCGATTAAGGGATTCTGCGGAAGCTGCGGCAATGGCCGTAACGATTGAAGACCAACCGGGTGCAGCCCGTGCGCTGGCAACGAAGTATGTCGAAAACTATGTGAGAGACATCAAGTCAACCAACCTTTCTGCTCAACGTTTTTATCAAGCGGAAGACAAGGATACTGGTGCTCTTGAGTATATCCAATACACAGTGAACGCCAGAACAACGCATGACTCTTGGTTTGCAAGCAGCTTTATCCCATCGTTTGATAAGCAGCAGGAATTAGCTGGACGATCGCTGGCAAGAAAGTACCCTGCTTATCTTGGGGATAACAACATTGATATCGTTTTCGTCTCGGACTTTTCTGGCTCGATGAATGATAAGTGGGGCTCAAGTCGGAGCAAAAAAATTGACGATTTGAAAACCGCGATCGATCAGATATCAAACAAGATTCTTTGTAAAAAAATCCGTCAAGACTTCGTCGACGGAGAGTGGAAAGACGTTTGTGATGAGCCTGGAGAAGACACCACCGGGGACAAACTGCTTAACCGAGTTGGTTTTGTGCCGTTTAACGTTCGCACCAGAGAAATTGTGGCAGGCAATAGAGCCAATGCGACAAGCCAACTAAGTTACAAGAACGGGTACAAGGCTTATTTGTCACCTTATAGTTACAACGATGTCGATTGGGATTACTGGCGCACGTACACAGCAAGCGAAGTGAAGAATTGTGCTTATTGGCAGTCGAACTGTCGAAGCCCTCGGGCAGAAAATCACAATTATGCCAAGCGTATTCGTGATGTTCTCGAAGCAGATCGCTACGCCGTAGCTGATGTCTACAACTATGTTGATTTACCGACTTCAGTATCGACCATGTTTACTGATAAATCAGGATTAAAGCCTAATTTCTATGGTGTGAGCGGCACCCGGCTGTTTAATGCTCATGGTTCTTCATATTCATCGCAATTTTATAACATCCCGTTGTCGAACAAACTTTCAGATTTGGACTCGATTAAGTCGATGTGGGCAGACGGTGGTACTGCAGCGTTTCAAGGCATATTAAGAGGATCTCAGGTTCTTCATGATGGAGACCCGAACAGTACCGATGAAGAAGAGCAGCAAGCTTACAACAAGAAAATCAAGATGTTGCTGATTTTGAGTGACGGGCAGGAAAGCCCTAACAACGGCATTCTGAAGGGGCTAGTAGACAACGGTATGTGTGACAAAGCCAGAGCAGAGATTCCGGGCTTATACATCGGTGTTATTGGTATCGATTTCCGTGCATCTCAACAAAGTGGTTTTCAAGACTGTGTTGTTAATCCAAGTGAAGACATCATTGATGTATCTAACTTAGATGAATTGATTGAAAAGATAGAAGAACTCATCCGCAAAGGCTCAAAAACAAGCGGAATAACTAAGTTGTACTAGAGGAAAATATGAAAAAGTTAGTCATTGGTGCATTCGCTATCTCGACGTTGCCGTTTAGCCTGATAGTTAAGGCAGAAGAGGGGATTAGCGTTTATTGCGACAATACCTTCAGCGAGTACCAACATAGTATCAAAGTGGATGACGTTGTCGGAATTGCTCAACATCGACAGGGCTTTTTGCAAATAGAGCAGAAGTCTAACAATGGTGAGCTCAAACAAGCATTGGCAGGTAAATCAAAGTTAGGGTTGGATCAAACAGGCTGTACGACATGGATTAGCAATCAAAATAACAATCATCAAGGTGATGGCTTGGTTGCGCGTCTGCATTTTGGTTTTGATAAATCCAACTTAACACCAATGGGCAGCAAAGCTCTGAATCAACTCGCAGGTTCGCTTAAAAATAGCGATAGTGCTATTGCGGTAGATGGTCATACCGACAGCAAGGGTTCTGAAGGCTATAACCAATCGTTAGGCTTGCAACGTGCGTTGACGACGTCTAACGGTTTGATTGCGCAAGGCGTGGATAAAAGCCGTATTGTCGTTCGTTCATTTGGTGAAACTCAGCCGATTGCATCGAATTCAACCGCTGAGGGGCGAGCACAAAACAGACGCTCAGAAATATGGGCTTCTAAGAATGATCAGGCAAAACCAGATCAAATAAAACCAGACGAAGTAAAGCCAACGGAATAGGTTTTAATCGTAGAGCGTTCACCTTGCCTAAAACGCAAGGTGAAGCATTAACAACAATGGTGTCGTGGTGGGTCAATTTGGAGTGGCAGTGGGTAAATCTAAAACAATAATAGCCATTATGGTGGGGGTAGCGTGGAGTGGTATGACCGCTGCCTCAGAGCTCATTAACTTTAACGAGCAAGATACATTAAATAGCATTAATACTGCTTACGACCAGCAGTACAGTGCGCTGAGAATTGATGAAAACATCTCGCACTACAATAAATTGAATGCTGAAATAGAGTCCACCAAGATCAAATTGGCGACCAATGTCGAGATGATCAAATCTGACTCTAATCGCTTGAAAGACAAGTTGGTTGATGGTGTATATGACGAATCCTTAATTCTGACTTTGCGCAATATGTCTGCCAAAGTGAATTCAATGAAAAAGGAAATTGAAACCGCAGGGAAGTTGTTGGTCGAAACTAAGCAGCAATTGTCACAAGACCAACAAGAAGCAAGTCAAATCGAGCGAGTGAAGAACGACGCACTCCTTGCTCTGTACGAAAAGATAAAAGCGCGTCATTTGAATGAATCAAAACGTGTGATAAACGATACTTATTCTGGTCAATTGCAGTGTAACGTTGCGGAAAGTTTATCAACGTGCGTAAATCGAAATCTCCCTTCTATCAAGAACGCTTTTGTATTAAGCAAAGGTGGTTTATCTCGAATCAAACTCACGAGCTTTAAAGTCGTGGATGCAAACCAAAAATTAAACGGCGACCTTTCTTTCACTGCGGACGCAAGCTACAAGCACAATTACAGTGCGAATACAGAGGTTGAACTGAGACAAGCACTTGATCTTGATAACGTGCGCTTTGTGTTCCGTTCAAACTCACCACAAACGGTTTTCTACATTAATGACCAGGAAGTCGGCTCTGGCGAGCGAGTTGATGTAACGGGCAACTATGTGGGTATTTATAGTGTGCGAGCCGTGAACAATCATAAGACTCAGTCGCTTAAGCTAAATCTTAAAAATGGTGGCGACTACTTCTTCCCGTTTGCGAGCAAAGCCAGTGCTCCGAAGGCGGTTCCTACACGTTTAGCGGTAGAAGACAAGACTGATGCGAACAGTGAAAAGGCTCAACCTAAAGATACAGTAAGATTCACTGAGAGTTTGTTACCACCTAAAGTCGTCGCTGAGCTGGAGTCTGCAGAAGAGCCCGATCTTCAGCGTTACACCAATAAGGTACTGTACAAAGATGAAGCCTTTACTTATCTATTGCCAAGATTCAGAGGTAACAAAAAGTCTCATGACATCTTCTTAAGTCAGGCTGACGCACAGAAATATTGTGAGCGTCTATCGTCTCGTTTGCCAAACAAAGCCGCTTATGAATACTTGCGCCTCTACACCTATCTATCTCCGGGAGATTACTGGACGAAAGATGGCAAAGTGTATTCATCGGAGAAGCATGAAGAATTGGAGCAAGCATTTGATACAAATAAGTTCATTTGTATGGTGAACATGAACTAAGACATCGTTCCCCCTTTAAATCTTATTAGTAAACAAGCACATTTAAGAGCCGCATTTCGCGGCTCTTTTTGTTCCTATTACTGGAAACTTCCTGAATTCGACTGACGCAACAACGTTGGGCGTTATCGACTTTCTCTGTATTGCAGTGAAATTTTGTTACTGATGATCCTGTCTTTAACCATAGCCTCTAGTTATTTCTGTTCATCAATATGGATCGAAAAATCATCTCGTAGAGGCCTTGAATGACGAGTGAATAGCAATGGAACAGAGAATATGAGTGAAGTGGCAACGTTAGAAGCTTGGCTGTATCAAGGCAATGTGCCTCTGTCGATGCTATTTCTCGGAGTCGTATTGTTGTCATACTTACTTGAAGATTTGGCTATCGTTACTGCCGCTACTTTAGCGGTAGAGCAAGTGATGCCAACACCTCTTGCGTTATTGGCGATTTTTACAGGTATCGCCACAGGAGACATAGGGCTTTATTGGCTGGGGAAATTGGCACAAAAGGTACGTTTTTTCCGCTATCGCTTGCTTCGATATCAACGTGCTAGGCGCGTGCGACGCACACTTCATCATAAAGCTTTCATTACGTTATTCATCGTCCGGTTTATTCCCGGATTAAGAACCGTAGGATTTACGCTTAGCGGATTTTTGGATGTGCCCAAAATGAAGTTTCTCATCGCCGTGTTAAGCGCGACGAGTTTATGGACTGCGTTGATTTTTGGCTCTTTCTTCCAACTAGGCAGCATGCAATGGCTTCAACAACATCAAATAAACAGTTTGTTGATTCCGATTGGATTGGTCGTGATGTTGCTGCTCAACAAACTGATTTCAAAAACATTGTTAAGGAACACATATGGTGCAACTCGCCCACGTTGAAATGATCCCAAACGGAATGGTTAATGCCGGTATGCCCATTCTTCAAGAACCAAAGCGAGTAGTCTCTCCGTTTGAGTTTTTACCAGCTTGGTTTTTTTATACACCCGTGGTGATTCAAAGCGCGGTCCTCAGCGCTATCCACCGAGATTGGGCATTACCTTTGATCGCAAATCCTTCAATCAAGTTAAGCGGTATGGTGGGGGAGTCCAAGCATGACATTTTCGCTTCTTCGGGAGACAAAACTAAGCAGTGGATATTGCCTTTTATCACATTAACTAAGACGCATGAACAGCTTGAAACTGTTATAGAAGACGCAACACAGCAGTTAAAACGATCGAGTTTAGAGTATCCATTGGTGGCGAAACCTGATCTTGGTTGCCGTGGTGCTGGCGTGAAGTTATTGCGTTCGGATGAACAGCTAAGAAGCTACATTAAAACGTTTCCCGTTGATGGACGTTTCCTGTTACAGAAGAAATCAGAGTACAGCGCTGAAGCTGGGGTATTTTACGTCAGGCAGCCAGGCGAAACCCGAGGGAAAATCATCTCACTGACATTAAAATATTCCCCTCGAGTGATTGGTGATGGGCAGTCTACGCTTAAGCAGCTTATCGAGAAGTGTCCAAGGGCTGGTAAATTACAGCACCTTTATTTACCAAGGCACAGTGAGCAATTAGAAGTGATCGTCGCGAAAGGTGAAGAATTTCAACTAGCCTTTGCAGGAAGCCATTCACGTGGTGCCATTTTTCGCGATGGTAACCGATTCATTACGCAAGAGCTGGAAAAGAAGCTCGATCAAGTGCTAGGGGATTTTAATGGATTCCACTACGGGCGATTGGATATCAAGTTTAAAGATATTCATGCTCTAATGAATGGTGAACATTTTGATATCTTAGAGATTAATGGTGCGAGCAGTGAAGCGGCACATATCTGGGATAGCGATACACCACTAACTCATATCTTCGCCACATTGCTAAAGCAGTACCGATTACTTTATCAAATCGGATCAAAGCAGAAGCTGCGAGGGCATCAAACGCCGACACTGGGTGCTCTCATTCAAGCATGGCGAGAAGAGAAAGTCCTGACGCAGCTGTACCCGATGACAGACTAAAAGCATTGATCTATACCCAAGTATCTTGAGGTTATTTGGGTATGGATACCCCAACAACGGGTGATGAATGGGGACATCTGTTATTCAACTTCACGCCGTAAAACAGTTATTCAGTACTTTTCTTATTTAATTTTCAATTCTTTGTAATTTTTATCTCATTTGCCCTGTCTTTTTATTAACACCAAATAAATCACACAGTGAATATGCTTTCTTAGTGAGGGCAATACCTCGATAGAACGTATTTCCGAATAAGGAATTTAATGATGAGAAAATTATTCGCATTACTGATGGTATTAATCAGCTTCTCTTCTTTTGCGGAAGATGAAATTTATACCGGATTTTTTAGTAATAAGGCATTAAGCGGTTATGACACGGTCTCCTATTTTACAGAAGGTCAGCCTGTGAAAGGGAACAGTAACTGGAAAACTGAATACAAAGGGGCAGACTGGTATTTTTCTTCTCAAGATAATTTAAATAAATTTATAGAAAATCCAGAAGCTTATGCGCCACAGTATGGTGGCTATTGTGCATGGGCGGTATCCGCTAAAAATGATTTTGCCCCTGCGGATCCTAAACAATGGGCAATTGTTGATGGCAAGCTGTATCTAAATTACGACGCAGAAGTGAAGCAGTGGTGGGATGATGACCGCGCAGGACATATTGCTGCAGCCGATAAAAACTGGCCAACATTGATTCAGCAGTAATAAGATTCAGAAATAATAAGGTTCATCTCATGACATTTATTCCAAAGAAACATATACCTTCGATTTTTATTGCTTTCGTTTTTATTCAATCATTATTTTTTAAGTTTACTAGTTCATATGAAACCGATCATATTTTTGGCACGTTAGGAGAATGGTCAAGGATTCATTGGTTTGGTGTTTATGGCGGGTATTTAATTGGGATTGCTGAGTTAATTGCAGCCATTTTACTGTTTACTCGTTTCCATGGTGTTGGTTCAACAATGGCCGTTGGGATTATGACAGGAGCCATTTTATTCCACTTGTTTACGCCGCTAGGTGTTGTCATGCCTGAATTTAGCGCTACGGGCGAAGTGATAGGTAATGATGGTGGATTGCTATTTGGTATGGCTTGCCTTGTTTGGCTATCCGCTATTTTCTTAACCATTCGCGATATTAGAGCTCAGGGCTCTTTTACAAACACCTTGCTAATGAAAGGAGCCTAATATGGTTGAAAGTCCTTTCCGGTTATCAAGAAAAACGCCATTTGGAATAGGTGAGTCTGTTGTCGAGTGGGCTACTGGGCTTTCCAAGTTAGATTCCTTGTACAAGCAAGAACCGTTGCCTGAAGATAGTCATTCATTTATGCATGAAGCGCTTGCTCGAATTGGTACTCAATATCGAGTTCAACATGGCAGCTTAGAGAATATTCCCAGTGATGGCTCGGTTTTGGTTGTTGCTAACCATCCGTTTGGTGGAATTGAAGGGATCATTTTAGCTTCCTTGATTTCCCAAGTGCGCAAGGATGTCAAAGTGCTTGCTAACGAACTGTTAAAGCGAATTCCTGAGCTGGATGAATTGTTTATTGGTGTTGATGTGTTTGGTGGTGAAAAGGCAAAGCAAACCAATCGACGAGCAATTAAAGCGGCGAACCAACATCTCAAAGAAGGTGGGGTGTTGATTATCTTCCCTGCTGGAGAAGTCTCTTCTTGGCAAGCCAGTGAAAATAAAATCACTGATAAAACATGGAGTCACTCAGTAGCAAAATTTGTTAAGCATGCTCAAGCGACGACTGTGCCTTTGTTTATAAGTGGTATGAACAGCAAATTATTTTATCAAGCAGGGAGAATTCATCCGCTTCTTAGAACGGCACTGCTGGGACGAGAACTTCTCAATAAGTCGGGTGAGATCATTTCTGTTTCAATCGGCAATCCAATCCCTTATCGCGAGATACAAGGGTTTGAAAATGATGAAGATATTACCCAGTACTTCCGTTTGAACACCTATTTAATGGGAAGTATGGACAGTCGCAAGGAGCTCACTCAACAAACTCTTCATGCAGAACCAATAATTGCGCCTATTCTTACAGAGACTTTAGAAAATGAACTTCTGGATCTGTCTGAGTTTAAATTATTAGAGCAGGCTGATTTTGAAGTGTACTGTGCGCCTACACCAAAAATGCCGCAAATGATGCGTGAGATTGGGCGCGTACGAGAAGAAAGCTTTAGAGATGTTGGAGAAGGCAGCGGCTTGAGCTGTGATGTCGACCTCTTTGATCCCAACTACCATCAGCTCTTTGTTTGGCATAAAACCAACCGAGAACTTGTGGGTGCTTATCGTTTAGGTCTGGTTGATGAGCTGATTGAACAAGGCGGAATTCATGCCCTCTATTCAACCAGTTTGTTCAAATATGATGAGGCGTTTATCAAAACTCTAGGTTGCTCGATTGAGCTGGGGCGCTCGGTGGTTGCGAAGCAATACCAACGCAACATGCACTCATTGCTCTTATTGTGGAAGGGCATTGCCTCTTTTGTTCAGCGCAACCCAAAGTACACCCATCTCTTTGGTCCCGTAAGCATCAGCAACGATTATAGCCCAGTGGCAAGGCAGCTCATCGCCTCCGTTATGTCGGTTCATTATTACGATAATGACAAAGCCAAATTGGTTTCGCCAACAACGCCTTTAGAGAGAAACGATCAAGAATTTTGGCGACCGGATATGTTGAGCTCACTCTCTCAGTTGCCTTTGTTATCCAAAGTGCTCAGTCGTCTTGAACGTGGTATGGGAATTCCGGTGCTTCTCAAACAGTACCTGAGCATGAATGGCAAGTTAGTCTGCTTTAATGTCGACCCTGCGTTTAACTTTACGCTAGATGGTTTGATTGTCGTGGATCTGACTTCGGTGCCGGAGAAAAAGCTTGGTAAATATATGGGTTACGACAATGCCGTGAAGTATCAGTTAGCCCATAAGAAAATGGATTTAAGTGAATAGCTATCTATAGGAGTAAGAAATACGATGCCTTTTATCAAATTAGCCAATTATCGTGATGAGCTGACAGCTCAACTCGAAAATATCGCCCATCAGTTTCAACTGCATTCCTTATTGATTATGGAATCTAAGCCGGATCAAATGGTGGTGTTTGCGGCGAATGAGCAACCTATTTACCACGTTGGTGATGCTGGTCCTAAAAGTAATCAACAAGGCTGTCATGAGCTGTACTGCGAACGCGTCGTTGATACTGCACAGCCGTTGCTGGTGGCGGATGCAAGTATGGATGAAGAGTGGAAGGGCAATGAAGACTTAGTGAAATTTGGTCTCGGTGTGTATTACGGTGTGCCAATCACCTTTAAAGGTGAAGTTATTGGGACGGTGTGCGCACTGAATAATGAGCCTTTCGATTTCGCGAAAGGTACGCCTAGTGCGATTGATCAAATCCATCAACTTCAACTCAACGTAGAGCAGCATCTCCAAGCCACTCACTGATTACTGTGAACTAAAGAAACTCTGACAATTCTTGGTCAGAGTTTCTTTGTTTGTCCGCTTCCTTAGTATTTAACACTTCTACTCCGACACTTTTTCTGGTTGTTGTTGATTCACTGCTTAGACCAAGAATGTGTACTTGTCGTGAAATGGCAATTCTATTTCCGAGTCACTCGATATGATGCACCTGTATTGAGACAACTGACTCGGAGATAGAAACCATGAGTATCGTAATTAAAAATGCAAACGTGTTTAACGGTGTGGATGAGCAACTTCTGAAGAATGTGGACCTTCTGATTGAAAACAACTTAATCACACAAATCGGGAAAGTAGATGACTCGAATGCTGAGCAAATCATCGATGCCGAAGGCAAAACGGTGATGCCTGGCCTGATTGATGCGCACGTACACATCACGATGTCAGCACCATTTAATGTGATTGACACTATGACACGTGAAGAAGTCGCGATTCGATCAGCGAAAATCTCAGAAGAGATGTTGATGCGCGGCTTTACGACCATTCGTGACGTGGCAGGTAATACATTAGGTTTGAAAAACAGCATTGATAAAGGTTACGCCAAAGGTCCTCGAATTTTGCCTTGTATGGCAGCGATTTCGCAAACTTGTGGTCACTCAGACTACCGCCAAAACCAAGCGCAAGAACGTCTAGCGAGCGGTCATGAAGACTCGCCATTAATGAAGACGGGCGCATTTAAAGTCGCGGATGGTCGTGCAGAAGTATTGAAAGCTGTTCGTGAGCAACTGTTCATGGGTGCTTCCCAAATCAAAGTGATGGCAGGTGGCGGTGCATCCTCGACCTTCGACCCGCTGGATACGTTGCAATACACGTTAGATGAAATGAAAGCAGCGGTGGAAGCGGCAAGCGATTATGGTACCTATGTAGCAGCTCACATTCACACAGCACCAGCGATGAAGCGTGCAGCAGAAGCGGGTGTAATGTCCTTTGAGCACGCTACTATTATGGACGATGAAATTGCTCAAATTGTAAAAGAGAAAGGCATTTGGCTTGTTCCGTCATACTTCACGTCATCACTAATTGCGGAGCGTAAGATCCCGTTGCCAAACGAAGAGACTTACCGCAAGACAGAACGCGTAGGTAAGGCAATGTTTAAGTCTGCTGAGCTTATCAAGAAATACGATATTCAAAACCTAGCGTTTGGTACTGACTGTGTCGGTAAAGCAAACGTTCATGAAACTCAGATGCAAGAGCTTGGTGCGATTGAAAAAACGTTCGACACCATCACTGCACTGCGCATGGCAACTTCAAACTGTGGTCGTTTGTTTGAATTGTCGACTTACAAGCACCCTTATCAAGAAGGCAAATTAGGTCAAATTGTGGAAGGTGCGTATGCTGATTTACTTATCGTCGATGGTAATCCACTTGAGGGTGTCGATTGTGTAATGAAAGACGAAACTAAGAAAGTCATCATGAAAGATGGCGTGGTTTATAAGAACACATTGTAAAAACATTATCCTGTTATCAAAGGCGCTCATCGAGCGCCTTTTTTGCGTTTTGGGATTAGAGTGTATGTCACTTTTCAAAAACCTTCTCGGCTAATCTATTGTTGGCTTCATCCATTTGGTTCTTACTGCCAACATCTACTCGTGTTAAACCATCGTGCCCATTTTAAACTCATCCGTATTGGCTATCGAGAGCGCCTTTGTGTTCTTCTAGCATTGAGTTTAGTTATGTTCTACCACGGGAGTGTCGAAGGGAGAACACCATAAATTAAGCGGTATAGGAGAAGACAGAGGCAGAGATTTCATCTCTTAGAGCGACATCGTTACTGGCTGGTTATTAGATGGCGTGCGTAAAGAAAAAAGATAGGGGAAGGAGATGTCCCAAGCATCTCAAGGCTACTTGGGTAAAGCATAAAAGGGTTGATGAAATACAAACAAGGCAAACAAAAAAACGCGCCTTAAATAAGGCGCGGTTCGGACTAAAAAGGTTTTGGTGAAAGGACTTGTAGGGCTTACTTCATCACATAACGATAGGTTTTGATTACCAACCAGCCAAAGGCTTTGCTTAGAATTTTTACGGCTTTAAAAGCAACTTTACCAATCGTTACCATCAATTCGCCAGCAACAGTAAGGCACGTGTGTAAATCAGTTTGTTTGAACTCTGCGTAAGTCATGTTGGTCTCTCATTTTTAAGTGGGGGACTCCTGTCGCTCAATGCATACCCTGTAGCGATATAGTAGGAATAAGTGAGATTAGGGACTTACCATTTGGCGCCACCTCGCACGTAAAGATAGAAAATGAGTATTGCTTGGAATGGTTATAAATAACCAAGGTGAATTTATGATGAGTGGATTACAGATGCAAAAAAGCCACCACTAAACAGTGATGGCTTTGTCGGGCACTTGATCGACTAATATTTTACGAACAACATTTTTCTTAAGCTGTTACAGCGAGATTTATCTAACGGGTCACCAAGGTATTCGCCATCTTCAGCGGCTTTCTTCATTACTAAGGCTCTTGCTCGGTCACCGCTGTCTAGGTCTTGATACTCTTCCAGTGTTTTCAGCTTCAACAAACGGTATTTCGATTTGTCTTTGCCAGAGGCGACGTGGTCGTAGCAATAACTCATTGCTCCTGCATTCGCACCGATCTTGCTGGCGTCTGTAATCGCGTAAGCGTTAAAGCCAATTGTGCTCGTCAATAAGATTAAAAGGGCATTGCGTGCTTTCATTTCTGTTTCCTAATTCAAATAAGTTGACGAATAAGGTAGGGAGAAATGGATAACAAAAATTGCCATTAAGCGACATTTGCGAACAATCAATCACTTTGTCTGTTTTGTCAGAGCGAGGTTAGCGATAAACCAGTGGCGCGAATTGGTAAATTTCTATTCTCCGAATTGAATAACCTCTGCTCATTGAATTATTCGGAGCATACGTCATGAATGCGAGACAATTTACTAACGACAATAAACGGAAGTTGCTGCCCATTGTTTATCTGTTGACGATAACCGGCTGGGGTATTTACACACTTACGTATGATTACAGTTGGCAGGCACTGATGCTTTTTGCCATCGGGTTATTGATGGTTATTCGTAATTATTATCTTGAGAGCGAACGAATTGATGAAAAGATTGCCAGTATTGCTGCTCACTCAGTCATTGGTGTGGTGATTCTTGATCAATATTTGCGAGTAGACTACGTCAACAAAAGTTTCTTGAGGCTGACGGGGTACACAAGTGAACAATTAAATGGTGAAAATCTAAAGCAGTTTGGCTTTCGTCCATTAAATGAAGCACTTACTAAGTTGGGCGCTAAAGCGAATTGGAAAGACGAGATCAAAGTGACCAATCGTTTTGGAGACCACTTAACGTTAGATGTGCACATCACACATTATAAAGTGGGGGTAGGTACGCGAGATCGTTATGTCGTGAGTTTTCGAGATGTTAGTCATCGTGCTCGACTAGAGAGCAAATTAAAGAGCTTAGCAGAAAAAGATCCTTTAACGGCGTGCTGGAACCGTCGTCGTTTTGACGAAGAATTAGCTCGCTACGCAAACATCGCCGGTCGATATGGGTTTTCTAATGCCACCTTAGCCATCATAGATATTGACCATTTCAAACAAATCAACGACCAGCACGGTCATGATGTGGGCGATGTCGTACTCAAAGACCTCGCTAGATTGATGAAGTCGGAGTGTCGTGAAACTGATATTGTTGCACGTGTTGGGGGAGAAGAGTTTGCCATCATTATGCCTGAGACCAATACTCGAAACGCGTTTGAAGCGATTTACCGGCTGAAAGAAATCATTCAGTCGAAAAGTGTATTGGGCATCACGGTCAGTGGTGGCATTACGGCAATCAATCGTTCGGTTGAGCAAACCTATCGTCGAGCAGACAAGGCTTTGTATCAAGCCAAAAATTTAGGGCGAAATCGTGTTTGTGGCGCGAAAGGTGAACCGCTAAGCAAGCACGTTTCTGAGATGGAAGCGCTGATTGCTACTAGTTCTCGATAGTCGACTTCCTAAAGCATACATTAGATTAAGAGCCGCACATCGCGGCTCCTTTTATTGCTGAAGCATTGTTAATTATCTAGGTTTACGAGTGGCTTGCTGATCAGTTCCACTTTTTGACCCTGTTGGATTTTAGCGACTTCAGTGAGTGCTTGTTTGACTTCATTTTGGTTTCTAAGTACTGAGTAGGTTAGATCAAAGTATTTGCTTTCACCTGCTCGTATGGTCGGAACTAAGCCTAATGGGCGTTGGTACTTCGTGTTGTAGGCGTAACTGGTTCCGGGCTCAATGCCAGTCACATAACCCTGTTTGTATGTATCGGTATTTTTCCATAGTGTCAGCACAGGCAGTTGCTCTACGTTATAACTGAGCGCCACACCTTTATCGCTTTTTTTGTTGTGAAGCACCGCTAAACTTTGTCCGGAATCGTCACCTATTGGCTTCAAGTTAAAAACCATTTCATCATAGCTTTTTGTTGGTCCTTGATAGGTTTGCCAACTATCTAAGCCCGCCTTTGCATAGTTGTTGAATGGAGAGACTTCCTTGACTGCTGCGGAAAACTTCGCCCCTTTTTCAAGAATAGGTCTACCAAAGTTAGAGTGGTAAATAATCTGGTACTCGTCATCGTAGTCAGACATGTTGGTTAACTTATCGTGTAGAGAGAATGAGTTGCTACCTGGCAGTATTGATAACTCTGTATGAGTCACCAGTTCTGCTTTTTTGAAAGTGCGTTCTGAAACGGTACCTTGCACCCTAATTCTGTGTGGGGGATTATCATCAATGATCACTTTTACTGTAGAAGCGGGTGTATTTTGGACTCGACCATGCAGGCTTAGAAGCTGACCGTTATCATCAACGCCCGGGTGACCTGTCCATTCATACCCACAACGTACAAGCATTTCATTGAACCCATCGAGCCAGCCAAGACCATTGCGACTTTCCAGCTCGATGAATGCTGGGTTAACGATCTCTTTGACAGGTGAGTCCCAGCCAAGAATTCGCTCTCCATCCATTTTGACATCAAAGATGCCCATCCCACGAGTTGGGATAAGGGTAACTTCCAAAATGCCGTTGTCTATGACGAGAACATCAACACCAAATTGTTTTCCACCGTGCAAACGTTTTTTTTCAATGCTGAAGGGCAAGTCTGGATTAAAGCCGAGGGAGCGACTAGTCACTTTCCAATCTCCAACGTCTTGATTTAAAGCAGAATTAGTTAGAACAAATTCTGCTGAAGAAACAGGTAGGGTAGTAAGTCCGAGTAGCATAGCGGTACAAGCGATGTACGAATTTTTCATCCTTTATTCCTTATTTATTTTTCAAATCTAAGTATTGCTGAATCGATTCAGCATTATTATATAAATTGCGCTATTTTTGAGCAAAGTAGGCTGATATGAGTTGTGATCAATATGCTCATTAGAGGGTTTTTTAATGATCTTTTTGATTGCTGAATCAAATTCAGCAGAAATATTGAGTGCGAAAATGAAAGTCGTTTTGCTGAAGCTCGCTCTTAGTTAACTAAATAGGGGCGTCAAACGACTCGGAGACACCTAGCTATTCCGGTTCGTTGTTTTCCTTGCTGTACTGGGCGATTTTAATTGACACGAAACGTTTACATTTTGTTGCTGTGGATTCGCTGTGGTGAAGTGGTATGCCATTCCTTGGTCAATTAACAAACTTAAAAATAAAATGTGTAGAAAATATTTGAGCTCATTGTATTTGTCTTTGTTTGTACTTTTGATAAGAACGGGGTCTTCATGGGTCTTTGTATCTATAATTTGCGTTATAAAAATTCTAATTATTGATTTTAAAGGTTTTTATTTTTCTGTTTTTACGTATTAAATCTTCGTAAGTTCTATCTTTTCTCAAGTTTTAGTAATGATTGTAGTCGAAATGATTCGGCTGTATCTGTCATTTTTTCTAGATAATTAGTTTGAGTTCGAACTAAATTTAAGGCATTTTATATTTAACTAACCGTTCAATTAAAAATAACAAGGATGCAAAATGCCCAAGGTTGGGATGCCTGAAATCAGAAAACCGCAGCTAGTCAAAGCGACGATGTCGGTCATCGACAGAGTAGGTTTGCACGCCGCGAGTATCTCGTTGATCAGCAAAGAAGCAGGGGTATCAACAGGGATCATTAATCACTATTTCGGTGGAAAGCACGGCTTGTTAGAAGAGACCATGCGTGAAATCCTGCGCCAGCTTTCTGCCACCATCAAAGAGAACCTAAGCCAGCTGCCAACTGATGCGCATCATCAACGTATTAATGCCATCATCGACGGCAACTTTGTGGGTTTCCAAGCCGAGAACCAAGTGGCAAAAACTTGGTTGGCATTCTGGTCGTACTCTATGCATGACGCACAGCTCAAACGTCTGCAACGAGTGAATGAACGACGACTCCTTTCTCATCTAAAAAAAGAATTAAAAGCTTTGTTGGATCAAGACCAAGCAGAGCTGGTGGCGCATGGTATTGCGTCACTGATTGATGGCATTTGGCTGCGCGGAACGCTCAACCCGCAAGGCATCGATGCCGAGAAAGCACGCGTCATCATCAACGACTATCTCGATAAACAGCTCACGTTCTACTCAAAACAAAAATAAAGAGTCAAACCTTCAAATGGATATGAAAGCACACTACATCGATGGTGCCATGCACCTAGGATGCTCAGAAGAACACTTCACCACATACAATCCAGCCAATGGTGAACCGCTTGCAAATGTGAAGCAGGCTAACCAGCAAGATATGCAAGCGGCAATTGAATCTGCCAAGCGCGGCTTTGCGATTTGGTCTGCCATGACGGCGACAGAACGCAGTCGCATTTTGCTTAAAGCGGTGGCGCTACTTCGTGAAAGAAACGACGAACTGGCAGCATTAGAAGTCGCGGATACGGGCAAACCGATTCAAGAAGCGAATTGCGTAGACATAGCAACGGGCGCAGATGTGATCGAGTACTACGCAGGTCTTGCGCCTAGCATGCATGGTGAACAGCAACCACTGAATGAATCACAGTTTTTTTACACTCGCCGCGAGCCTCTGGGTATTTGTGCGGGCATTGGGGCGTGGAACTACCCAATTCAAATCGCGATGTGGAAATCTGCCCCTGCACTTGCTGCGGGTAATGCGATGATCTTTAAGCCATCAGAAGAAACTCCGTTAACTGCACTCAAACTAGCAGAAATCTACAGCGAAGCGGGATTGCCAGATGGCGTGTTCAACGTTATTCAAGGTGATTACCGAGTAGGGCAAATGCTCACCGCGCATCCTGACATCGCTAAAGTCTCTTTCACGGGTGAATCGGGTACGGGCAAAGTCGTGATGGGTGACAGCGCCAATACACTAAAGCAAGTCACTATGGAACTTGGCGGTAAATCGCCAATGATCATTTTTGATGATGCCAAGCTAGACGACGCGGTTTCTGCTGCAATGGTTGCAAACTTCTACACCCAAGGTGAGGTTTGTACGCACGGTACACGCGTGTTCGTTCATGAAGGTATCTATGATGAGTTTGTCGCTCAACTTAAGAAACGTACCGAACTGCTGGTGGTTGGCGATCCGCTTGATGAGCAAACCCAAATTGGCGCGCTAATTTCCAAAGAGCACGAATCAAAAGTCCTTTCCGCAATTGAACAAGCGAAAGCAAGCAAAGCAACGCTACTAACCGGCGGCTACAAAGTCACAGAAAACGGTTTGGCGAGCGGCAATTTTGTTGTGCCAACGGTTTTCACTGATTGCGAAGACGACATGTCGCACGTGCAGCAAGAGATCTTTGGTCCCGTAATGTCAGTGCTTAAGTTCAGTGACGAAGACGAAGTGATTGCACGCGCTAACAACACCGATTACGGACTTGCAGCTGGCGTGTTCACGCAAAACCTCTCTCGTGCACACCGCGTCATTCATCAAATCCAAGCTGGCATTTGTTGGATTAACACCTGGGGTGACTCCCCAGCTGAAATGCCAGTTGGCGGTTACAAACTGTCTGGCATTGGACGTGAAAATGGTGTCGAGACCCTTAAGCATTACACCCAAACCAAGAGCGTGTTAGTGCATTTGGGTGATTTCGACAGCCCTTACGCCTAATCAGTCAGGAGGATTTGTAATGCAACAACGCTACGATTACATCATCGTTGGTGCTGGCTCGGCAGGTTGTGTTTTGGCGGATCGCCTGAGTGAAAGCGGTCAGCACCAAGTCTTACTGCTGGAAGCGGGTGGCTCAGACAGGAGCATCTTCATTCAAATGCCAACGGCGCTGTCTTACCCAATGAACACCGAAAAGTACGCATGGCAGTTCGAAACTGTTGCGGAAGATGGACTAGACGGACGCCAACTGCATTGTCCACGCGGCAAAGTTCTGGGTGGAAGCTCTTCGATCAACGGCATGGTTTATGTTCGTGGTCATGCTTGTGATTTTGACGAATGGGAAGCGGAAGGTGCAAAAGGCTGGAACTACCAAGCGTGTCTGCCGTACTTCCGTAAAGCGGAAACGTGGACTGGCGGCGCAGACGAATACCGTGGCGACAGCGGTCCGGTAGGGACGTGCAATGGCAACGACATGAAGCTGAATCCACTTTACCAAGCGTTTATCGAAGCGGGTAAAGATGCGGGCTACCCAGAAACGCAAGATTACAACGGTTATCAGCAAGAGGGCTTCGGTCCGATGCACATGACGGTAAATAAAGGCGTGCGCGCTTCTACCTCTAACGCTTACTTAAGCCGTGCAAAAAAGCGCAGTAATTTCACCTTGATGAAAGGCGTGACCGCTCATCGCATTTTGCTTGAAGGCAAGAAAGCAGTCGGCATTGAGTTTGAGCAATCCGGCAAGATCAAACAGTGCTTTGCTAACAAAGAAGTGGTGTCGAGCGCAGGCTCCATCGGCTCGGTACAACTGCTGCAACTTTCGGGTATTGGTCCCAAGTCTGTACTTGAGAAAGCAGGTATCGAAGTGAAACACGCACTAGAAGGCGTGGGTAAGAACCTGCAAGACCACCTTGAAGTGTACTTTCAATATCACTGCAAACAGCCGATCACGCTCAACAGCAAGTTAGGTTTGATCAGCAAAGGTTTGATTGGTACCGAGTGGATTCTGACGCGCAAAGGTCTGGGCGCAACCAACCACTTTGAATCGTGTGCGTTCATCCGTTCTCGTGAAGGCTTGAAATCGCCAAACATTCAATATCACTTTCTGCCTGCGGCAATGCGTTATGATGGTCGTGCTGCGTTTGATGGTCATGGCTTCCAAGTGCATGTTGGTCCAAATAAGCCGGAGAGTCGCGGCAGTGTCGAAGTGGTTTCTGCCAACCCAAATGACAAACCAAAAATCGAGTTCAACTACATCTCGACGGAACAAGATAAGCAGGATTGGCGAGACTGTATTCGTCTAACGCGTGAAATCCTCAACCAACCAGCAATGGATGCGTTCCGTGGTGAAGAGATTCAACCGGGTCTGAACATCACCAGCGATGACGCGATTGATGAATGGGTAAAGCAAAACGTGGAAAGTGCTTACCACCCATCGTGTAGCTGCAAAATGGGCGCAGATGATGACCCAATGGCAGTTCTGAATGAAGCCTGCCAAGTGCGCGGCATTGAAGGCTTGCGCGTGGTGGATTCATCCATCTTCCCAACCATTCCGAATGGCAACTTAAACGCACCAACCATCATGGTCGCAGAGCGTGCTGCGGACATGATCTTGGGGAACGTACTCGAAGAATCGAATAACACACCGGTTTGGATTGCTCCGAACTGGCAAGAGACGCAACGAATGCGTCCGCCAAAAAGAGACTTAAGCTCAATCTCATAAAGTCAGTAATTACAAGGAATTTAAACATGTCTACGATGACAAAAATCTTTTCATCTATCGCGCTGAGTGCAGTGGCGACAGGTGCTTACGCTAACCAATGTGAAACTGTTCGATTTGCCGATGTAGGCTGGACAGACATTACTGCAACTACTGCTGTTACCTCTGAATTGCTAAAAGGCTTGGGCTACAAAACCAAGACCGATCTTCTGTCTGTACCTGTGACGTACTCTTCAATGGCAAACGGTGACATTGACGTATTCCTAGGTAACTGGATGCCAACCATGGAAGGCGATATCGCCAAATACCGTGAAGCTGGCACAGTGGAAACAGTTCGCGCAAACCTAGAAGGCGCAAAATACACACTAGCTGTACCAAAGTACGTATATGACGCAGGCGTGAAAAGCTTTGCTGATTTGGCAAAACATGCTGATAAATTTAAAGATCGCATCTACGGCATTGAGCCGGGTAACGATGGCAACCGCCTTATCCAAGATATGATTGACAGCGATGCATTCGGCTTGAAAGACTTCAGCCTCGTGGAATCAAGCGAAGCGGGCATGGTGTCTCAAGTGTCTCGTGCTGTGCGTCGTAACCAATGGATCGTTTACCTAGGTTGGGCACCACACCCAATGAACAGCAATGTTGAGATGGAGTACCTATCTGGTGGTGACGACTTCTTTGGACCTAACTATGGTGGTGCAAATGTTTACACCAACGTGCGCCAAGATTACCTATCTGAGTGTCAAAACGTGGGTCAACTGCTTAAGAATCTAGAGTTCAGCCTAGAGATGGAAAACCAGTTGATGGAAGCGATTCTAAACCAAAAGCAGAAGCCAGCGAAAGCAGCACAAGAATGGTTGAATGCCAACCCACAACAATTTGAAGCGTGGCTAGAGGGCGTGAAGACGCTGGACGGCAAAGACGCAAAACAAGCGATTACTTCTTACCTAAAAACAAACGCTTAATCATTCCTCTCTTTAGGAAAAGGTGGGTAGAGATGCCCGCCTTTTAACACAAAGGTTTTATTGTGAATTTTATTACGGACAACAAACTTCCGTTGGGCGAATGGATGGAAACGGGCGTGGATTGGTTAACCATGAACGCGTCGGGTTTCTTTGATGCTATCTCTATTTTTCTCGAAACCATCATTCTATTCGTGGTGGATATTTTCAAATGGATGCCACCGGCAGCACCAATCATCATGACCGCAGCGATTGCGTGGTTCCTACACCGCAGCATACCTTTAGTCGTGTTTATCGTGCTGGCGTTGCTGACTATCCTTAACCTCGGCTACTGGCAAGAAATGCTGGAAACCTTTGTTCTCGTCTTCGCTGCGACAACGATTTCCGTATTAATTGGCGTGCCGCTTGGCATCATGGCGGCGCATCGCCCGTGGTTGTATACCTTATTGCGCCCGATACTCGATTTAATGCAGACCGTACCAACGTTTGTGTATCTGATCCCAACATTGGTACTGTTTGGTTTGGGCATCGTTCCGGGGCTGATTTCCACCATTATCTTTGCCATCGCCGCGCCAATTCGTCTGACTTACCTTGGCATCACCAAAGTGCCAGAAGAGTTGATTGAAGCGGGTAAAGCCTTTGGTGCAAGCCGCATGAAATTGCTATTCAAAGTCGAACTCCCAGCAGCATTGCCAAGCATTATGGCAGGTGTTACTCAGTGCATTATGTTATCGCTTTCTATGGTGGTGATTGCTGCGCTAGTCGGTGCTGATGGTCTGGGTAAACCCGTCGTACGGGCATTGAACACCGTGAACATTTCTCAAGGCTTTGAAGCGGGTTTAGCGATTGTTTTGGTCGCGATTATTCTCGATCGCCTATGCAAAGCACCAAACCAAAAGGAGGCATAACATGGACGCAATTACGATTGAAAACCTCGACGTTGTGTTTGGTCAGCAGCAAGAGCAAGCATTGGCGCTATTAGACCAAGGCAAGTCTCGCCAAGAGATCATTGATGAAACTGGGCAAGTGGTTGGTGTTGATAAGGTCTCAATGAGCGTCAAACAAGGTGAGATCTGTGTATTGATGGGGCTTTCCGGTTCGGGTAAATCCAGCCTCCTTCGTGCCGTTAATGGTTTGAATGAGATCTCTCGCGGCTCACTCAAAATCAAAGATGGTGAAGACATGGTAGAGCTTGCCAATTGTGACGAGCAGACTCTGCGTAACTTGCGTACTCACCGTGTATCGATGGTGTTCCAAAAGTTTGCGCTGATGCCGTGGTTAACGGTATTGGATAACGTGGCATTTGGTCTTGAGATGCAGGGCATTGGCAAAGCGGAACGTCGTAAAAAAGCGCGTGAACAACTTGAAATGGTTGGGCTAAGCGAGTGGGAGAGTAAATTCCCGCATGAGCTTTCTGGCGGTATGCAGCAGCGTGTTGGCTTGGCTCGCGCCTTTGCTATGGATACCGACATCCTACTAATGGATGAACCGTTCTCTGCGCTCGATCCACTGATTCGCGCTCAGCTTCAAGATGAATTGATTCAACTGCAAGAGAAGCTCAACAAGACGATTTTGTTTGTGAGCCACGATTTAGATGAAGCGCTGAAAATCGGTAACAACATTGCCATTATGGAGTCGGGCAAACTGATTCAACACGGCAAGCCTGAGCAAATCATCCTTGCACCAGAAAACGAATATGTAGCAGATTTTGTGGCTCACACGAATCCGCTCAACGTGTTGAAAGGTCGTTCATTGATGCAAGCTAGTGCCGAGCTTAAGCAGCAGAATGACCGCGTGTTGGTGTGTGCAGATAAACAGATTTGGGTCGAGCAAGAGCCGAAAGGCTTAACGCTGGTGGATTCCGATAAGTCATTGGTGAATTGGGAAAGCGATTCAACCACGCTCGACGACATCGGCGAAAGCACCGTCGTTCAAGCCAATCCAGATATCAGCATGCGTGAGGCGATTGAACTGAAGCAACGCAGCAATCAACCTATCTTGCTAGTAGAAGAGAACAAGTTAGTGGGCGTATTGAGTGATAACGAGTTGTACGATGCGCTGCTTGGTAATTTTAAGTCCAAGCAAGTGGCGTAGCTGTTTCTTATCTCAAACGTTTGTTGATTCCCCCTCAGCAAAACAAAAAAGAGCCGTACTCTTAGACTAAGACACTAAGAAGTACGGCTCTTTCAATTTGAACAATGATTTAGATAGCTAGGCTCTAAGCTAGGAACCAAGGAGCTAGGAGACGATACTCATTAAAGAGTAGTAATTACGTCATCCATGTTTAGACGCGCCTTAGGTAGGCCGTGGTTGTAATCTTCGCCGTCTTTGTGGTAGCCGATTGCTAATGCAACTTCACATACGTGACCGTCTAGTTCTGCTTTGAACTCTTCGCCGATCAGTGTTGGGTCAACACCTTCCATTGGAGTAGAGTCGATACCTAGACGCGCTAGTGTGTGCAGTAGGTTACCAAGCGCGATGTAAACTTGCGCTTTCGTCCAGCCGCCGTTGTAGCCGTTTTCATCTGTGTTTGCTTCAGCAAATGCGTAAGCACCCATGAACATGTCGTACATGTCTGCTGGTAGGTGACCAGAAGTTACTTCAGCATCAACACGCTTCGCAAATTTCTCTTTAGTGAATTTTGGATCGTACGCTAGCAGAATAGTGTGGGATGCTGCTTTCGCGTGCGGTTGGTTGAACTGGTGCATGTTAGCAAACGTGTCATGGAAACGCTGTTTCGCTTCGTCGCTCTCAATTACGATGAATTTCCAAGGCTGAGAGTTGATAGAAGACGCAGATAGGCGGATTGCTTCTTTGATGATTGCCATATCTTCTTGAGAGATGCGTTTCTCTTCGTCGTATTTTTTAGCTGTGTAACGGTTGTTTAGGTCTGTAATGATTTGATGAGACACGTTTATATCCTCTTAATATTATTAGACAAATGAGGATGCGCTTAGCATCGACAACCATGCGTACCTCGAAAGTGAGTCCATAATATCGACTTTTATCGAATTGATAATACGTGTTTCGTTTAAATCACTTTCTATTTTTTATTGAAAATCGAATTTGAACGGCTGAAGGGCAGGTTGGCATTCTTCGTATGCCGACGTTCAGAAACCACAAAACCGTCCCAACGAGCTTGGTAGGATTATCAAATTACATTCATAATGAAAATAGATAAGTTGGTTGGAGGCTAGGGGATGAACGTAATCGAAGTTTTTAACGACAGCTATGAACGCTGTGTTACCCATGAGGACTTCTTTGATTTGTTCTATGAGAACTTTTGGTCGAAAGGCGAAAACTTCAGACAGAAGTTCGATGGCGTAGATATGAAGAAGCAAATCCGGATGCTTAAAGGGTCTATCGTGTTTGTGATGATGGCGGATACCTCTGTAGATGCTCGTGACATGATGAGGAAATATGGTAATAAGCACGGACACAACAATATTGGCGTCGCCCCTGAAGATATCGATGTCTGGTTTGAAAGCCTGTTAGAAACCGTCGCCCAATGTGATTCTGACTTTGATGAAAGGGTGGAGTACGCGTGGCGTCACTGCTTTGAGACGGGATTAGCCATAATGAAAAAAGAGTGTGCTAACGCTTAAAGAGATAACAAAGGGAGTAGACGGCGGCTACTCCCTTTCATTTTGTTGCTCAAGTTTACTCTTTTCCTTCCTCTTTTTCGCCTTGATTGTTCTTCACAGCTTTGGCGATATCAGAGACCGCTTCGACGAGATTAATCGGCATCGGGAAGATGATGGTCGATGTCTTGTCTGTGGTGATTTCAGTGAGCGTCTGCATGTATCGAAGTTGCAACGCATTGGGTGCTTCGTTAAGCATTTCTGCCGCTTCTTTTAGCTTGTTGGAAGCTTCTAATTCACCGGTTGCGTGGATGATCTTCGCACGGCGGTTACGCTCTGCTTCGGCTTGGCGGGCAAGGGCGCGCACCATGCTGTCGTTAAGATCGACATGTTTCACTTCAACCGTTGCGATCTTGATACCCCAATCGTCGGTCTGTTGGTCGAGTATGGATTGCAGATCTTTGTTGAGGCGTTCACGTTCAGAAAGCAACTCATCCAGTTCATGCTGACCAAGCACAGAACGCAGCGTTGTCTGCGCAAGCTGGCTGGTGGCATCGCTGTAGCTTTCAATATTGTTGATTGCCATTTGTGGGTCCACAACTCGGAAGTAAACCACGGCGTTGACTCGGACCGATACGTTGTCACGGGTGATTAGATCTTGGGTTGGGACATCTAGCACAATGGTACGTAAGTCAACACGAACCATTTGTTGAATGAAAGGGATCAAGATGATCAAGCCCGGTCCTTTTACTTCTTGGAAGCGACCGAGGAAGAACACCACGCCGCGCTCGTACTCACGCAGCACCTTGAACATTTGCGTTGCCAGTGCAACCAATAAAACAATGATAACGGCAACAGTGTAGAGCATCATAAGCGCCTCCTATTCCTTAGGGCGGTCACTGGGTTTCACGGTTAAGGTCAACCCTTTAATTGTTACCACGGTGACGTGGTCTCCTTGTTTGAGCTGGGCGTCAGCCTTGGCTTGCCACAAAGCACCATCCAGCTGGACAAGCCCCGTTCCATCAACAAAATCATCGCTCACAACTGCGAGCTTGCCCGGGTAGGTTTCTAGTCCAGTAGTGGCTTTTTTGCTGCGAATTTTAAGCAGCAAGCCAACGGTAATCACGATTAACCCAACAGAGAAAATAGCGATACCAATGATCAATGGCAGAGCGATTTGGAAGCCGGGGATGTCGCTGTCCATTAGGAAGATCGAGCCGAGAACAAACGCAACGACGCCACCTAACCCGAGTATGCCAAAGCTCGGGTTAAAGGCTTCTGCAATCATCAGAGCAATACCGAGCAACAGTAACCCTAAACCAACGTAATTCACGGGCATCATTTGTAGAGCATACATGGCGAGTAACAAGCATATCCCACCGAGCACACCTGGTAAGCCGATGCCAGGGTTGTAGAACTCTAATAACAGACCGTAAATACCAATCAGCATCAGGATATAAGCCACGTTGGGATTGGTGATCACCGCCAACATTTCTGCACGCCAGTCGGGGACGCGTTCCACCCACGTTGGATTATCTAACGTCAGCTTATACGGTTTGCCGTTGAGTTTGACTTCGATGCCATTAATCGTTGAAACCAAATCTTCCGGTGAGTTGGCTATGAAGTCGATGACGTTGAGTTCTAATGCTTCGGTGGCGTCCAAACTAGCCGCCATGCTGACCGCTTTTTCTGCCCACTCGGCGTTTCTATCGTGCAAACGCGCTAAGCCTTTGATGTACGCTTTGGCATCATTAATGACTTTCTTTTCCATTGCGGTTTTGGCAGGTACTTCGTCGGAGTTTTTGCCTGATGATTCATCATTCGATTCGTCATTGTCTTTGTCGTCGGCACTAGAAGGCTGTTGCGGTGCCCCCCCTAGAGAAACGGGCGTAGCTGAGCCTAAATTAGTGGCTTCTGCCATCGCGGCAACATGACTAGCCAGCAGAATGTAGGTGCCAGCGCTGGCTGCCCTAGAGCCTGAAGGACCGACCCAAGTCGCGATAGGGACAGTGGATGTAGTGATGGCGTGAATGATGTCCCTCATTGAACTATCAAGCCCGCCCGGTGTGTCCATTTTTAGGATGACGAGGTCAACGCCGTTTTGTTGAGCTTCTTCAATCTCTCGCGACAGATAATCACTCAGGGCAGGACCAATCGCGCCTTTGACAGGCAATACCCAAACGGTGCTCGCTAGCGCTTGGCTGGCAAACAAGAGTAGGGGAAGAAGCCACAATCGTATCTGTTTCATACAGCCCTCCTTGTGTTACCACTGGGACTTATTGAAAACGCTATTTAAAGTATATACCCAAGTGACTTCAAGATGCAGGATTCAGAGCGTTGTCATTGATTCGAGAGCAAGGAAAACAACGCAGTGTAATAGCTAGCTCTTTCCAAGTTGTTTGACGCAGCAATCGGGTCAATGACACGCTCCCAAAGGGCGAGCTGCCTTGGCTTG
>NZ_JAKRGG010000025.1:0-72772 GCF_022347645.1 Vibrio sp. MMH1-50 | reverse complement strand
TTTGGGAGCGTGTCATTGACCCGATTGCTGCGTCAAACAACTTGGAAAGAGCTGGCTATTACACTGCATTGTTTTCCTTGCTCTCGAATCAATGACAACGCTCTGAATCCTGCATCTTGAAGTCACTTGGGTATACTTGTTGCCAATTCGGTAGCTGCAGGTTCTCAACTTCATTCTTACGAGAATCAACACGTTGTTTATGCTCACTCTCATCCGAGCAACTTATCTCTATGTTAACAAAGTGAGCGGACATGCTTGTTGCCACTTGCTGCCATTCATGCCGTGTAAGCTCTATGGGGTTACAAGAGTCGGCGATACAACTCAACCCAAGTTCAAGGTTATCTCGGATGATCCGGTAACTTAGCCGATAACCCTCACCTTCAACCTTGAAATGACACAAATCACGTAGACCTTGCTCTATAGTGTCGACGCGTACATACATCGCGCCAACTCTTGCGGCTAATAGCTTTGCTAACGTCGACTTACCAGACGCAGGAAGACCAGAAAAAATGTACAAGGTAGGAATCGTCAAATGAACTCCTTCTCTATTAAATGCCATAAGCTTGAAATACATGATTCAAAAGAATGATGCTAAAGAACATCAAAGCGACATGCCAAACATTCGTCACCATCAATGTACTCTGCGAACCAATAATGCCCATCTTCCAATTCTCGATAATTGACCAAAGTATATGATTTGGCAAACCGATATTGCAATACAATGAGCTTATTGCATTTTGGCGGCCAACTCGTTGTTTCAACAATTAAATTGTTGTTTTTCAGCTCAGATTTAAGGATCTCAGTTAGAAGGAGACTTTGGAACATACTATCGGTCCTCAAAAGAAGTGCTAGCTCTCCAACAAGAGAAGAAACTTACAGCTAAATTTACCCGCAAAATGCCCTACGATCAGGCTCTGAATCACATTTGCCCTCTTTGGCATAAAACACTTCCCATTTACTGCCTGAGTGGGCTAAACAGTATCTCTCATCCGCCATACCGTTTAGCGTGATAGAAGCCGTGTTGAGGTTAAGTACGTTGACGCGTTTTAAAAAACGAAGCTATCCGCGTTTAAGTAACACTACTCAACATTTGGTTCGGGTAAAACCGGTGGCGTACTATCCATGTAGGTTAAGAAGTTTTGCCAAATTTCGTGAGTTCTTTGTTGAGTTAATTGAGTTTCGCAGGAAATAGCCATCACGCCACGAATTGTCCCTTCACGCCACTGCGTATATACCGAATCACAATGCGACGTCACATACGCTTGCCAATCTTTTTGTGCAACTTGAATCGCTTTAATCAGCTCAGGATCATAAGAATTATGTTCGAAACTCGTTTCCAAATACTTATTTAGTTGCTTTTGAGCAGCCTCTAACTCAATGGCTGCACACTGATTAATCTCTAGGGTACTGACCGCGTTATTACAATCTATCGCTTCTTCTTGAGCAAATGTCATAGATGACAAACTCGTTAGAGCCACAATCACGTATTTTTTCATTCCTTTCTCCAAAAAAGAGCTCAAGCCGACGCCATTTGGGGTCATGGTTAAACGTTAGTGTCTTGAAGCGTCGCTTTAATATACGCCTCAATCAAAAATCAAATAGGGTCTATCTTCCAATACGACTTTACGAACTTGAGTTTGGAAAACTTCTGCCAAGCCCTGTTCCGTGAGTACTTCATCGGCATGACCTAATGAATGCAATAGGCCGTTATTGAGCAGCAGTACCTTGTCAGCGTGCCTCAGCGTTCGGTTTAGATCATGGTTTGCGACCAACACCCCAATCCCCTGCGCAGCGACGGCATTAATGAGCTGATATAGCAGTCCTTCTTGGGCAATATCCAGCGGCGCTGCGGGTTCATCCAAAATCAATAGCTGAGAGTAAGGGTTAATTGTGCGCCACACTTGCAAACACACTCCGGCTAAACGGACACGCTGCCATTCACCGCCGGATAATGTCTGAATACTTCGATGAAGCTTGTCTTGCAGTTGTACTAGCTCAATAACAATATTAACGGCATCTCGTACTTTCGCGTCGCTGATATTGGCACCAGTTGGCAATGAAAGTGCTAAGTATTGAAAGACATCAACATTGAATGCAGGTCTTGATTGCTGACACAAATACCCACGGATATGCGCTTGTTCTGAAAGTGGCATTGTGAGCAGGTCGTTATTATCGACAAGTACTTCCCCACTCACGCCTTCACGCTGAGTTAAAGTGCCAGATATCGCGCCAAGTAATGTACTCTTTCCTGAGCCGTTTGGACCCACGACATGGACAACCTCACCCGGCTTACATTCAAAGGACAACGGTAGTAGCCGGCTTCCCACTGCGATGTGCTTAACGTGCATCATGACTTTTCACCAGCATCCAAATGAAGATAGGTGCACCGATAGAAGTGGTCATCACTCCAAGCGGCAACTCTGCAGAATCGAGCAACAAACGCGCGCCGATATCCGCAAACACCAATAAGGCTGCGCCAGATATTGCCGACAGAGGCAACAGGTAACGGTTTTCTGTACCAAACGCTAATCGAAGCAGATGCGGCACGACTAAGCCCACAAAGCTAATGATCCCGCCCAATGCAACAGAACCACCAACGAGAATGGAAATTGCCAAAATGAGCTTCCAGCGCATCTGATGAACATCAATACCTAGTTGAGTGGCATGGATTTCCCCTAGCATCAACTTATCAAGCGGTTTGCCCTTGCAACATAGCCAAATCAATACAGGCAGCATGACCAAGGTAACAGTATGCTGATACCAACTTGCCCCACCAATGCTGCCCATTAGCCAGTACATTAACTGACGTAGGCTTAAGTCATCGCTAAAGTAGAATGCCCACGTCACAATGGCGCTCGACAAAATACCCAGAGCTACGCCGACGAGCAGCAACCGTGCGGTAGTAAGATGCATTGCCCTAGCGATACCAACCAAAATAACAGTAAACAACATCGAACCGGCAATGGCAGCCAACATAAAGATCATTGGAGACGGTAAAACTGGCAAGGCAAACATGACGAGCACCATTGCCAAGCTCGCGCCCCCCGAGATCCCGAGAACGCCGGGTTCGGCTAATACGTTCCCGAGTAGAACTTGTAAGGTCGCACCAGAGACCGCCAATGCTGCCCCAATAATAGCGGCAGAAACCAAGCGTGGCAGGCGTAAATCCAACAAGAGTTTTTGTTCAAATGCAGAGAGAGACTGAAAAGGAGAAAGGAATACCTCTCCGACCATCAAGTGGATAGCAGAGAGCAGCACGAGAATCACTGACATAATCAAAAGATTGCGTTGCCAGCGTCGTTCCTTGTTCAGGATAAGTTGTTGAAAATCCATAGTAGCCGATAAATACAAACGAGGCTTAACCTTACAGTTAAGCCTCGGTAAATTGCAAATGTGTTCTCACGCTTTATTCGCCGAGATTAAAGCGATATAGCATTAATCGTAGACTAACTCGCCATCTTCGTAGCGCGTTTTCACTTCACACACCATTAATGCTGCGCGTTGACCAATCGCGACGTGGCGATTTGGGAAAACAACGGCTTCGTTATCGTTCTTCGCCATCAATGGTTTGTCACCATCGTGACCAAACACTTCGCCGTGAACGAATGAGGTAAAGTTCTCGACGTTGTCATCAAACATGAAATCGAAATCTTCGTGCAAACGCACAATCGTACGACTAACACGGTACTTGATACATGGCTTAGACAAATGCTCCGCTTTCGCCTCTGCAATTAGGTTACGCAGTGACAAATCGAACGCAGTCAGTTTGTCTAAGTCGTTTTCACCAATGCGAGCCACACGACCCAGTTCCATCGTCAAAGCTTGAGCGCCGTAGTTCTCTGCACTGAACCAGCTGAATGTGCTGGTTGGCGAGTTAGACAGTAGCACCGCTTCAATATGTGCACTGTCGAGAAAATCAATCAGAGCTTTGCTACGAACAGGATGACGCGTTTTCGGACTCACCGCAAAGGTGTAGTGCTTTGAATCACGGATCGCACAGTGCAAATCTAAGTGCCAGCGTGTTTCCGCTGCCGTATCTTGATAGAAATCTCTGACTAACAATTTGAGAGTATCAGCAATCGCAAGCTCTTTGGTTGGCTCGTGCTCTTTCTCATCAAACAGTCGATTAAGGTTTTCTTCTAAAAATCGCGTGTGCGCCAGAGTCGATTCTGGGTGAGCGATAATGAATAAGCATCGAGCCTCGACTTTCTGGAAGCCAGATTCGATGTCTTTGATAATTGAATCCACCAGCTCCATCGGTGCGGTTTCATCCCCGTGGACACCACAAGAGATGATGACGTTCTTGGTTTCCTGAGTGTATTCGTCAGGAATCACTTCTAGCACACCACGCTGATAGAGTTTAAGTGTTACACCATTAGACAGCACCTGCTCCGCTGGCGCGACATCAATATGAACATCTAACGTGTCAGTTAAAAACGATTGGCGAAAGAGAGACTTCGTCATGCGTTACTCCTTAATAGCACGGCGGGTATGTTAATAAATTGTACAAAGGATTTTTGTTGTTGCGATCCCACTTATGAGTAGAAGCCGCCAAATTTATTTAAAATCCCATACCTTTTCGCGCCATGCACTCAAATCAAGCATTGAGGCGTTTATTTTTTAAACAATTACAAAGTGTTAGGGCTGTGAACTTTACCACAGCCCTAAAGAAGATCATTATGATTTGATCAACTTTTAGCGTTTATTCACCACGTTGTGCGAGTAAACGTTCAAATTCGTCTACTTTGTCACGAACTAGCTCCACACTCTGCTGCCAGAATTCGGGTTGCGTCAGATCCATTGAAAGATGCTTCTCGACAACCTCTTCAGCCATCATGTTGCCAGTGTCACGTAATAGATCTACGTAATCGTCGTAGAAACGCTCCCCTTTAGCTTCACGTTGAGCGTAGATACCTTTACTGAACAAGAAACCGAACAGATATGGGTAGTTGTAGAAACTCACACCAGAAATTGAGAAGTGCAGTTTGCTCGCCCAGAAATAAGGGTCAGCCTCGCTCATCACATCGCCATACCAATCTTTCCACGTTTCTGACATCAGTTCACAGAAATCATCTGCTGTCAGTTCGCCCTCTTGGCGACGCTCGTAGAAAGCTTTTTCGAATTCGTAACGAACGGGAATATTGATCATCAGCGCCAACGCCGAAGAGAGCTCTTCCCACAACATTTCGAGCTTATCATCCACACTTTCTGCTTTTGAAATCAGATGATCGCGAACGATGTTTTCAGCGAAAATTGAAGCAGTTTCTGCCAACGTCATTGGGTAGTACGTTTGGCAAAGCGGCAAATCACGAATCACCCAGTTGTGGAAGGCATGACCAAGCTCGTGAGCAAGCGTCATTAGGTCTGAGCGGCTACCACTCCAAGTCATAAACACAAGCGGCGTACGCGTCGCCGGCAGCTTAGTACAGTATGCACCAAGGCGTTTATTGGCATTAGGCGCAGCATCAATCCAGCCGTTTTGTACCATCATGCGGACAAACTCGGACATGCCTGGATTCACGGTTTCGAACGCTTCACAAATGACGTCGATAGCTTCATCAAATGGATAAACTTTCGCTTCGCCACTCAAAGCAGGCATCGCAGCAAGATGATTCCATGGTTTCATCTCATCCAGACCGTGGACCTTCGCCATTAGCAAACCGGCTTTTTGACCAATCTCACGGCTGTCTTTAGCGACTTTCATCATGGCATCCAACGTTTCCGCTTTAATTCGGCTGCCATGTAAGCTTGGATCAAGGAAATGGACATCACGTTTGGTAGAACGCTTTTTATTCTCTGTTAAACGCCAACCTGAAAGCGCGTTAAGGATAGAAGCGAAAGATTCTTGATGTGTTGCCATCGCCTTTTGAACGCCACGCCACGCAGCTTCTTGGCGATCAAATTCAGAACCATAAAGAATGCTTGCTGCTTGCGAGAAGCCAAGCTCTTCACTTTCACCATCAGCGTAGTCAAGCTTCACTTTCAAAGAACCCGTGAGGTTGTTGTATAACTTACCCCACGCAGATTTTCCATCCACGCTCATTGCCGCTAATAGCTTTTCTTCTTCGGTGCTTAAACGTGTGTCAGCCAATTTGCGAGAGTTTAGGATTGAAAATGCCTGACCACTGATGTCTGGATTTTCATGATCCAAAACGCGAGTAATGAACTCTTCATCAGCGTGAGTCAATTTAAGCTCAAAGGCACTGTAAGCTTGAGAAAGCTCAGAGAAAATGCGTGTCATACGACCTAGCAGTGCTTTCGCCTCTGCATTTGTCGCATCCACTGACGCGTAACAGTTAGCGAAGTTCGCAATAGTGCCAGCCAAACGGCTTGCCGCCTCGCTGGTTAAGATTGCGTTTTGCATCACTTCAACAGAGTTACAATCGGCAGACTGTTTATTGAGTAGGTCAATGCATTGCTCTACAAGGGCAATGTCATCTTGAATTCGTGGGTCAGCGAGATCGTTATAAACGATGGATAAATCCCAGCTAGGAGCGGTCATTTATGGTTCCTTTTGATGTAATCGAGCCAGCCCTTTTCTCTCTTAAACTCGGTAGAGATCCAAGCGTTGGCTACTTCCGTGACTAATTTTCAAATAGTGGTACGCCTATCGAACGAACTGAGGCGTAAATCTGATCATCGATGGTAATTGTTATATGTGTTACTGACGCATTTCCTATCGCTAATGTCGAATACCATCGCGGATTGCGCCAATCTACACCCAATACATGGGCAAGAATCATTCTAATTACGCCACCATGCGTGACAATTAGCAAGTTGTCATTGATATCATTAATGATTTGAGACCAAGCACAAGTTACACGATGAGAGAAATCATCCAAGCTCTCAGCATTCGGCAAGGTGTGTAGTGCCGGTGCTTTCCAAAATGCATCGAGCTTATTCCAGTGCTCAGAAAGCATGTCAAATGGGATGCCGTCGAAATCACCAAAATCCAATTCTTGAAGTTGTGGTTCCACACTTAAAGGCAAAAGTTGCTGCTCAGCGAGTATCTCAGCAAGGTCGTGACAACGTGACAAGGGAGAACTGATGATCCCTTCTACTTCTCGACCCGTCTGTTGCCAGGCTTGCGCAATTTTGCGTTGCTCAGCTTCATCGACTTTTAAATCGGCTTGTCCGTGTAAACCTGGGGCAGCGTTCACTTTTCCGTGCCGCAGTAAATAGATATTCAGCGTTTTCATCTCTTCCCTTCCTGTGGTTTGAGCTCAAGTGGCAAACCCGCAGCGACAAACGTGACTCGCTCACACACGGTCGCCAGTTTTTGATTCATCCGTCCCGCATTATCAACAAAGTAACGACTAACGGCGCCGAGCGGCACAATGCCCATACCGACTTCGTTAGAGACAAAAATCAGCGTCGCGTCAGATTGCGCCGCCGCATTCACCAACAACTCAATTTGCTCCTCTAACCGCTCATTACAGCAGTCATCACCGAGTTCAAAGATCCAGTTGTTGAGCCAAAGCGTAAGGCAATCAACTAGCACGACATCTTGAGACGAAAAGTCACAAATGAACTCAGGCAAGTTAAGCGGACACTCATGCTCAATCCACCCGGTCCCTCGTTGCTGTTTGTGGTGAGCAATGCGTTGCTTCATTTCTTCATCAAAAGGCAATGCCGTCGCCACATAGTGAAGCGTTCCGTTTTTGTTTTGTGCCGACTGTTGCGCCCTGCTCTCTGCTAAGCTCGATTTTCCTGAGCGCGCACCACCTAGAATAAGTTGCTTCATAATGAATGACTAAATGCGATAAGAATGAGATAAACAAGCAATTCTGAAAGCTGCTGCGCGGCACCAAGGCAATCGCCAGTAAATCCGCCGATACGTTTGGTCAGCCAGCGTTTAAAGCCGACACGAAACAGTGCCAATACCAATACAATCACAGTAGCCTGAGTCACGCCCAATAACAACGCTACAACCCCACCAGTTAAGAGCAGTATCGCGACCTCTAAGCTCGATTGTTTATTCGCTAACGGTTTGCTTTTCGAGGTATCCGCGTCACTAACGTAGGGCATGTCATTTATGAGAGTGGCAGCCAACGCTCGGCTCACGGTATACGCCACGACGATCATCAGCCAAAACTGAGGCTCATTGGCTAACTCGCTCCAAAATACAAACTTCGCTAACAGCGCCATCACTAGCGTTGCCGCGCCGTACGTCCCGATGCGGCTGTCTTTCATGATGGTTAAGCGGCGCTCTAACGTCATGCCACCGCCAATGCCATCCGCCATATCCGTTAATCCGTCCTCATGAAAAGCGCCGGTAAGCAACAGGCTAAATGCCATGGTTAACACGATGGAAACTGAGTTTGGGAACAATAAACTTGCCAGTGAAAACACAGCTGCGCACAGTAGCCCAAGCAACACACCGACCAAAGCAAAGTATCGCCCTGCTTGGTTCATGCGCTTTTCACTGTAAGGTAAATCTGCGGGCACAGGTATACGGCTAAAAAAGCTTATTGCGAGTAAGAAAAGCTCACTTTGATAGCGCAAAGAACGAGTCTCTGAAATGTGGGTATTCTCAGAAGCAAACACTAAACCGTCACTCCCGCACTCTCAAAGCTCGCCATGTTGTTGTAAAACTGAGCCGCCGCTTTTACCAGTGGCAAAGCAAGCGCCGCTCCGGTTCCTTCACCTAAACGCAAACCAAGATCCAAGAGAGGCTCCGCTTGCAAACATTCCAGCACAAACTTGTGCCCATTCTCTTCTGAGTTATGAGCAAACAACATGTAATCTCGCGTCTCTTCATCTAATAGAGTCGCGACATAAGCGGCTACAGATACGATAAATCCATCGGCCAAGACTGGCGTTTTGTGGCGTTTCGCTTCTAAGAATGCGCCAACCATTTGCACGATTTCAAACCCACCGACTTGAGCCAACGCGCCTTTGGTATCAAGGTCACGACAGCGATTCACACCTTGCGCGACTAGCGTGATTTTGCGGTTTAGTTGCTCTTGAGTGATGCCCGTGCCATAGCCAACGCAATGGTCGACTTCCAATGGACTCAGCGCAGTTAACAATGCCGATGCCGAACTGGTATTGCCAATCCCCATTTCACCAAACATCAACAAGTTCGAGCCATTAAGAATCGCCTGCTGCGCGACTTTGGCACCATATTCCAAACCTAGCGCGACTTGTTCTAGTGACATCGCCGTTTGTTTAGCAAAGTTTGCCGTGCCATTTCCGAGACGTTTCTCAATCAAGTTGGGATGATTTTTAAAGTCAGGAATTAAGGTATCGATCGGTGACAACATGCCACAGTCAACAACCTTAAAGTCAATTTGGTTGAGATCGCAGAAACAATTAATAGCGGCGCCACCGGCGAGAAAATTCGCCACCATTTGTTGAGTCACAGCGCTGGGCGCAATACTCACCCCTTCTTCGGCGATGCCGTGATCACCAGCGAATACCAACATGGTTGGTTTGCGAATTTCTATTTTTTCAACCGCTTGAGGCTTATCTTGGCTTTGAATTAACGCCAGTTCTAGCGCAACTTTTTCGAGCAAACCAAGAGCGCCTAATGGTTTGGTTTTGTTATCAATGCGAGCTTGAATTTCTGAGGCAAAAGAGCGATCCATGATGATGATTCCTTATTCTTTATTTTGGACGAGCGACAGAAAAAGTTTTTTCTAACGTGGCGTATTCATTACCGCCTAACCGAGCTAATGGGTCGACAGCTAAGGCATCAACTTTTAAACGGTCACCCTCCATGGATATGACCCGCTCATCGACATAAATGTGTTCAATCTCTACAAAGATTAAACTTTGCGGCGTCTCCCCCATCTCTATCACTTCATGCAACTTACAGCCGAATGCAATTGGCGCGCCCTCTAAGCGTGGTAATTCGAAACCTTGGAAATCAACCGTCTCAAGTTGAGTCGTCTCCAGTTCAGATTCCCCATGTTCTAATGTGGCAGAAGATAAAGTGACTTTATCCGCGAGATCGCTGGGTGCAATATGGATAACCAACTTACCGGTTTCTAATGCATTTCGCGTGGTGTCTTTGATGTCACCATTGGGCTTTTTTCCCACAGAAATCATCAATAAAGGTGGACGGCTGGAGACCGCAGTAAAGTAGGAAAATGGCGCTAAGTTGAAGTTTTGCTCACCTGAGTCTGTGAGCACCCAAGCGATTGGGCGAGGAATGACAGTTTGAGTCATCAAATGGTACACCTGCGTTGGCGCAAGCGTACTGAGATCTATGTTCATACGACGTCCTTGGTCTTAGAAAACCGCGAGAGAAATGAGACTCCCGACAAATTGAGAGAACAAGTGTACCCCTCTCCCGTGCAATTTCATCTGATTTTCTCTTTTTGACAGCGCTTTTTGTCAATTCGACAGTCATATTGATAAAAATGTTATTTCAACCTACTCATTTAGCGATAGAAGAAAAACAAAGTCGAGCAATGAAGCCACATATGTAAACAAGATAACCTTTCTTTTAAGAGGTAAGACCGAGAGTCAGCCCACCTATCGAAACAGGTCTATATAACTGAATAATAAATAATTTTAATTTCCATTCGTCGATTTAAAATGATTTTTTGTTCCTTATAGGGTTGTTAGATTAGTTCCGATTTACCCACAACATTCCAATGTTGGCACGAGTGATGCTATTTAGATCTTGTCCCCGACAATAAAGAGTGAGAGATCATGTTTGCCAATCAAAGTCGTCGCCCTGCTAAGAAAGGCAAGCCCAACAAACAACGCCCATCGCGGCAAATCATACCCTTATCATTCTCCTAGGAAAAAAGACCCGTTCGTCCCGCGGGTCTTTTTATTTGCGGGTATTTTATTCGCTTAGCTTTCTATACCCAAGTAACCTCGAGATGCTAGGTTCACTGAGTTCGATTGATTAAGTGTCATACATTAGCTACCTGACTGCAGCTTCGTGGAAGAAATGCGCTACAATAGCCTAAGCACTTGTTCTTAAACAGGAAGGATACAATGGGCAACGATTCAAACGCATGTGTGATTATTGCAGGTGGTACAGGTCTTGTAGGGAAAGAAGTCATGGCTAAACTTGTCTCACAGCCTAGCATCGAAACGCTATATTCTCTCTCCCGTCGAGCGATCACCGGTATCGAGGATCCAAATAATAAAATTGTCCCATTGTTAGACGCAGCGCTCACAATCCACGATTGGGACGATCAGCAACCGATTCCACGCGTCGGTTTTATTTGTCTCGGCACCACATTAAAACAAGCTGGCAGCAAAGATGCTCTACGAAAAATCGACGTCGAATTGGTATGTAAAGTTGCTCAACAAATGAAGATGATCGGTGTAAAACGCATCGCTGTGGTTTCGAGTCTAGGCGCAAAAGCGTCTTCTTCATCCCATTATCTAGCTTGCAAAGGACATATGGAAAAAAATATCGAGAGGATGGGCTTTGAAGAAGTGGTGTTCGCAAGGCCCGGACCTCTGGTCGGACAGCGAGAAAATCCTCGTACGGATGAAAAGGTTGTTCAGACATTTTCTAAGGTAATTCGTCCGCTTATGCTTGGTAAATTGGCGAACTTTGTACCCGTTCATGCTCAAGACGTAGCCAAAGCGATGATTTATCAAGTTTTCAGCTATCAAGAAGAAAAAGTCATTTATTTGCATAGAAAGGATATGCTTGATCTCATTAGGCACTATGATTGAAAAATTTCGCCTAAATATTACGCTAAATCAGTCATCAACGAGAGTCGAGTCGCATTTTTATATTCATTTTAGATCTATCTAATACCTGTTTATCATTTTTAAAGTTATATCCCACTCGGTATCTTACCCAACCAGTATATAGCTCCGTATAAAATTTAATCAGCACTTCTTATGCCGATTACTAAGGTAAGATTATGAATTTCGCAGTGGTTGCTTCTCTGGCGGTGTTTATCGCCATATTAATGTTCCTTTTTAACCAACAACAAAAACAAAACACACTCTCGCGTTTGGTTTTAATTGGCTTGGTTACGGGCTCTCTTTTCGGTCTTGGACTGCAACTTATTCATGGCGAAGGCAGCGATGTCATTGGACAAACACTTGAATGGGTCGGCATAGTCGGCAGCGGTTATGTTGGTCTGCTTAAAATGGTGATTATGCCTTTGGTATTGATTTCCATGATTTCCGCCGTTGTAAAGCTAGAGAAAGGCGGTTCGCTGGGTAAGATCTCTGGTCTAACGATTTCTGTTTTGCTGGTAACAACAGCCATTGCTGCCATGATCGGTATTCTTGTTACGACTACATTTGGTTTGTCTGCCGCTGGATTAACTGAAGGTGCACGTGAAACAGCTCGTATTGCCGTATTAGAGAGTCGAGTAGGATCAGTAAGCGACCTAACGATTCCTCAGATGTTAGTAAGCTTTATTCCAACTAACCCGTTTGCCGATCTTACAGGGGCTCGTTCTACATCGATCATTGCTGTGGTTATCTTTGGTGTTTTAGTAGGTATCGCTGCACGTAAAGTGATGGCAGAAAAAGAAGAGTTGGAATCTCCAATTCGTACTTTTGTGGAAGCGGCACAATCCGTGGTTATGCGCCTGGTTAAGATGATCATGGCATTAACGCCTTATGGTATTGCTGCCCTTATGGCGAAAGTGGTCGCAACATCAAGTGCTGCCGACATTTTTAATTTGCTTGGCTTTATTGTTGCGTCTTACGTTGCAATTGCACTGATGTTCCTTGTTCATGGTCTACTTGTTTCTTTTGTCGGCGTTAGCCCTGCTGAGTACTTTAAAAAGATTTGGCCAGTACTGACATTTGCATTCACGTCACGCAGTTCAGCGGCAACGATTCCACTTAACGTTGAAGCACAAATCACCAAGCTAAACGTACCACCAGCAATTGCGAACTTGTCAGCGTCTTTCGGTGCCACTATCGGTCAGAACGGCTGTGCAGGTATCTACCCAGCAATGCTTGCGGTAATGGTAGCGCCAACAATGGGTATCGATCCTCTAGACATCAATTTTATTCTGTCACTGATTGCCATCATCACGATTAGCTCATTTGGTATTGCCGGTGTCGGCGGCGGCGCAACCTTTGCTGCCCTGATTGTACTGCCTGCGATGGGCTTGCCTGTGACAATCGCAGCGCTACTGATCTCTATCGAACCACTAATTGATATGGCGCGAACTGCACTTAATGTCTCTGGTGCAATGACTGCAGGTACTATTACCAGCCGATTGTTGAAATCCACCAACGACAATGGACAGTTAGAAGAACAAAAAGCGTAGCTGTTCTCGAAAAATAACTCTCAGTTTGAGCCGATGGTTTCTCCATCGGCTTTTTTGTATTTAAGCGCACCAAAGTGAAGAGTCATCCCCTTTCTATCTTCTCCTATTAATGCCTTACTCCCTACTCGCTAACTGTCTAAACTGATTTATTGAGCAGTATTGTTATGATATAACATTTCATAAGCATCAAAATGAACACAGATAACATCGGAGGTAATGTCATGAGTTCAACTTTAATCGAGTCCACTTCAACTGACGCTCTTGAGTGCACACTTCGAGCGCCATGTTTCAGTTCAGGCGAAGAGCCAACTGTGTTAGCGAACATCTATCAAGAAGACATCAATATCGCAGTCTGGCGGCGACAATTCGATCAACCGCTTGCCGATGCCACGAATCGGTTCATCACCTCCCACCCTAACTTCAATAAATCGCTGAATATATCTCCTGAAAATGCTTATGAAGTACTGCAATACGCAACCGATGGGCAGGCGCCCGATGTGTTGTTGAGAAATATCGTGGAGTTAGTCGACATGTTTTGCTATTTGTTTGAGTTAGAAGACGCAGGACTGCGCCTAGCGACACTCAATAGCGCGATGTGTCCCCGTTTTCACGTTGATCAAGTCCCCTGCCGCCTAGTCACTACCTACCAAGGCATTGCGACTCAATGGATTGCTAACGACGTACTTGATCGCTCAAAGCTCGGTCGTGGTAGTCATGGGCTTTCGGATGCAGAATCCGGCTTATACAGAGCAGAATCAGATATCAGGCACCTTTCTGTTGGTGACGTTGCACTGCTAAAAGGTGAGCGTTGGATCGGAAATGAAAACAAAGGGCTGGTTCATCGCTCGCCTAGTATCCAATCGAATCAAGCTCGTTTGTTGCTCACCCTTGATTTTGGCTAATAAAAATCAGCGATTGTCCAAGCATTAACCAAATAAAAAACTTCAAGCCGAAAGTGACACTTCGGCTTTTTCATTTTCACAACGTCACATTGCATCTTTCGTTGCGAGTCAAGGCGTTGAATGGTCTAATACTCCTATCGGTTCCGTAAACGGTAAGCAGAATGCACCAAGACAATCAGCCCACTTTTTTCTTTTTCGATTACGAGACTTGGGGAACAAGTCCAGCCAAAGACCGCCCAAGCCAGTTTGCTGGCATTCGCACTGATGAAAACTTCAATATCATTGGTGAACCTTTGGTGATGTACTGTCGTCCACCTGCTGATTACCTTCCTTCGCCAGAAGCAGCTTTGATCACTGGTATTACACCACAAAAAGCAATGCAAGAAGGCTTACCTGAACCTGAGTTTATCGCCAAAATTCATGCTGAATTGTCTAAACCAAAGACGACTAGCCTTGGCTACAACAGCATACGTTTTGATGATGAAGTCACTCGTTACACTTGCTACCGAAACTTCATCGACCCATACGCATGGAGCTGGCAAAACGGCAACTCACGATGGGATTTGCTTGACGTGATGCGCGCATGTCATGCCCTGCGTCCTGAAGGCGTAGAGTGGCCAGAGAACGATGAAGGCTTTACAAGCTTCAAGCTAGAACATTTATCCGTAGCGAATGGCATTGAACACAGCAATGCTCACGATGCGATGGCCGACGTGATTGCCACGATTGAAATGGCGAAGAAAGTTAAAGCCGCCCAACCTAAGCTATTTGACTACTTTTTCTCGATGCGTAACAAGCGCAAACTCAATGAGCTGGTTGATATTGTCAATATGACTCCGTTGATGCATGTATCAGGCATGCTTGGGCGTGAATGCCAATACACAAGCTGGATTGTGCCTGTGGCTTGGCACCCAACCAACAACAACGCTGTTATCACGATTGATTTAGCCAAAGATCCTCAGCCGATCCTTGAACTTTCAGCGGAAGAACTGAAAGAACGCTTGTACACCAAGCGTGACGAATTGGGCGACTTACTGCCTGTACCAGTGAAGCTAGTGCACCTGAACAAGTGCCCTATTCTCGCTCCAGCAAAAACGTTAACCGCGGAAAATGCGGAAGTCATTGGTATTGACCGCCAACAATGTTTAAACAATTTAGCGTTGTTGCGCCAACACCCAGAGATCCGAGAGAAGCTGATTAGTCTATTCTCTATAGAACGTGAATTCGAAAAGAGTAATGACGTTGATACGCAGCTTTACGATGGCTTTTTCTCGCCTGCTGATCGCGCTGCGATGGACATCATTCGTGAAACCGATCCGAATAACTTAGCCGCACTGGACATTGAATTCGATGATAAACGAATCAAGCCATTGCTTTTCCGTTACCGTGCTCGCCATTATGCAGGCACATTAGATGAACAAGAACAAAGACGCTGGGCACAACATTGTCGTGAAGTTTTCGAAAGTCAGATTGAAGAGTACATGATGAATTTGGAAAACTTAGTTCACGAACATGAAAGTGACGAAAAGAAGATAGCAATATTAAAATCCGTCTATCGTTATGTAGAGAGCCTAGCCTCCTAATTTCTTACCTTGTTCAAGCGCACCTTCGGGTGTGCTTGTTGTTTTATATGCTGTCAAAATGATAAAAGATCGATTACTACAGCTGATCCATTTGCTCATCTCCCTCGCACTCATCATGGGAGCACTTGGTATCGGCAACACCATTCAAAAATTCATTGGCATTTCTGTTCCAGGAAGTGTCATCGGCATGCTTGTGCTGTTTTTCTCAATGACCCTTGGCTTAGTCAAAGTGGAATGGGTTAAGCCAGGTGCAACCCTATTCATCCGCTATATGATCCTGCTATTCGTGCCTATCAGCGTGGGTCTGATGCAACACTTCGATATGCTACTGGCGAATGCACTGCCAATTATTGCGAGTGCCGTAGGCGGCTCACTGATCGTATTGGTCAGCTTAGCGTGGTTCTTAGATTACTTGCTGAAGGAGAAACACTAATATGTGGTTACTTGTCACTATTGTGGTTTTCCTTGCCGCTCGTCAAATCGCAATTAAGGTTAACAACCCAATCGCTAACCCGCTTTTAATCAGCATTGCAGTATTGATCCCTCTACTCACCTTTTTGAAAGTGCCGTTTGAAACCTACTACGCCGATAACGAGTATATTAGCTTCTTGCTTCAGCCCGCTGTTGTTGCGCTAGCGTATCCGCTCTATGAGCAACTACCTCAAATCAAAGCCAATTGGCGCATTATCGCACTGGCTTGCTCTTTGGGCAGCGTGATGTCGATGCTAACAGCGACACTGATTGCCGTTGCGTTCAAAGCAGACATCAGCCTGATTGCAAGCTTAGTGGGCAAATCGGTAACTACCCCTATCGCGATGGAAATCTCTAGTCACTTAGGTGGTGAAGCCGCTGTTGCCGCTATTTTAGTGCTTATTGTGGGTTTATTCGGGGCGATTTTAGCTTACCCAATCTTTAACCTTATCGGCATTAAGCACCCTATCGCTCGTGGCCTGACAATGGGTACTGTCTCTCACGCACTTGGGACAGCAACATGTGCTGAAAAACAGCCTGGTGATGCGGCTTTCTCATCTCTAGCTTTGGTGCTGTGTGGCATCATCACTTCTATTCTTGCACCAAGCTTCTTTGCTTTGGCTGTTTGGTTATACCAATAAAGACCTCAATGACCTGCTCTACTTTGCTTCCCGATAAAGTGAGCAGGCCATAATCTCATCCAGAAAATTCGCAGTATGAATATACGTTGATATAGTTATTAGTGGGACAGAGATAACGTTAAATCGTCGTGAAATCGAATACATGTGTGAGCTCACTCTAATTATGTAACGTAAATTATCATTGCACACATTAACGTGATCTAAAGCACAGAACATTTCCATCTTTCACATAGAATAACTGTCCATGCAATAACAAGGATTCAACATGAAAAGTCGCATTGAACAGGCGCTAGCAAGCGCTCCTGAAGCACTTTCAACACATCTTGCTCCTATCGTTCTCGCTGACGATTTTGATGCCACTATTTCTGAGCAACAGTTTGATGAGCTGCTGAACGCTACCAACCTTTCAGACAAAGAGCTTCGTGTTGCTCTACTTCCTTTTGCCGCAGCGTTTTCTTACGCTCCAATTTCTGAATTCTATGTCGGTGCGATTGTTCGCGGTCTATCTGGTCGCCTTTACTTCGGTGCGAACATGGAGTTTTTCGGCGTTCAACTGGGTCAAACCGTTCATGCAGAGCAGTGTGCGATCAGCCATGCTTGGATGAAAGGCGAACATGGTGTGAAAGATATCACCATTAACTACAGCCCTTGTGGTCACTGTCGTCAGTTCATGAATGAACTAACTACGGCGAAAGAATTAAAAATCCAATTGCCAGAGCGTGAAGAGAAATCGCTACACGACTATCTTCCTGAAGCATTCGGTCCTGCTGATCTTGGTATCCAGTCAGGTCTAATGGCAGAAGTGAAACACGAGTTTGCTTGCGATGACAACGACACTCTGATCCAAAAAGCAGTTACTGCTATGAACATCAGTCACGCTCCATACACTAACAACTTAAGTGGCATTGCTCTTGAGATGAATAGTGGTCGTGTATTCCAAGGTGCTTACGCAGAAAACGCAGCGTTCAACCCTAGCCTTCCGCCACTTCAGGTTGCCTTAATTCAAATCCTGATGGCAGGCGAGCAGTTTGAAGACATCAAAGCCGCAGCACTAGTTGAGAACTCACAGGGTAAGATCAGCCACCTAGCCGATACTCAATCAACACTAGAGGCACTGAACCCAGATATTCCAGTGAGTTTTGTTAACATTTAACTCACAATGCTCTTATGAGAGAGGCTCTGCATGACGCAGGGCCTTTTTTATTGTTTAAAATCACACGCAAACGTTTGCTTCATTCGCAAAAATCAGTATGATCCCCTGCAAATTCGCTTCCACCACTTTATTTTGTAAGGGAACACTATGTTTGGTACTGCTACTAGCACTCATGCTACCCGTGTATTACTTCTGGGCTCTGGCGAGCTTGGTAAAGAAGTAGCAATTGAATGTCAACGTCTTGGTTTAGAAGTGATCGCGTGTGACCGTTATGCTGACGCACCAGCAATGCAAGTGGCTCATCGCAGCTACGTCATCGATATGCTTGATGGCGAAGCATTAGAAGAAATCATCAAGAAAGAGCAACCTGCTTATGTGGTTCCGGAAATTGAAGCTATCGCAACAGACAAATTAGTTGAGCTAGAAGAAAAAGGCGTGAACGTCGTTCCGACAGCAAAAGCAACTAAGTTGACTATGAACCGCGAGGGCATCCGTCGTCTTGCAGCTGAAGAGCTAAGCTTAACGACTTCTCCTTATCAGTTTGCAGATAACTTTGATGACTTTAAAGCGGCAGTTGAGCACGTTGGTATCCCTTGTGTAGTAAAACCCGTGATGAGTTCGTCTGGTAAAGGACAAAGCGTCATCAAAACAGAACAAGATGTGCAAACAGCGTGGGAGTACGCGCAAGAAGGCGGTCGTACTGGTGCCGGTCGTGTGATCGTCGAAGGCTTTATTGACTTCGACTATGAAATTACGCTGCTGACAGTACGAGCGAAAGATGGCGTCCATTTCTGCGCACCAATTGGACATCGTCAAGAAGATGGAGACTACCGAGAGTCGTGGCAACCACAAGCAATGTCAGATACTGCGATTAAAGCAGCAGAAGACACAGCGGAGAAAGTCGTAAATGCGCTCGGTGGTTACGGCATCTTCGGTGTAGAGCTGTTCGTGAAAGGTGATAAAGTAATTTTCAACGAAGTTTCACCTCGTCCACACGACACTGGCATGGTAACTATGATTTCTCAGGAAATGTCTGAGTTTGCTCTGCATGTTCGTGCGTTCACTGGCATGCCAATCAACAGTATCATTCAATACGGCCCGTCCGCGTCAGCTGTCATCCTAGGGCAAGGTACATCAACAGATATTCGCTTTGATAATCTTGCCAATGCCCTGGCTCAACCACAAACTCAAGTTCGTTTGTTTGGTAAGCCTGAAATCGATGGTCGCCGTCGTTTAGGCGTTGTTCTAACGCGTCGTAAGACTATCGAAGATTCGATTGAAGATGCAGTGAGCAGCGCCTCTAAAGTGCAGATCGTTTACTGATTTCACTAGTTCGCTCCAAGAAACAAAAAGCGCAGCCCAATTGGCTGCGCTTTTTATTTGTATAAACTCGGTTACCCTATTCACTTTCAATTAAATACACTTCTTCAGAGAAGTGACTCAGACCCTTTTTGGCAATTTTAGGGTGATTATCATCGGCTTGATCTACGTTTAAGCATGTGATCTTATAACCGGAAAATAACTGTTCAAGCTCTTCTACAGGAACACTAAAAGGAGGTCCTGCCATCTCTTCTTGCGGGTAGTTCAACGTGACCAACAAGATACGACCGCCAGGATTCAGCAATTGCTTAACACGAGCAGCATATTCTGCTCGCATCTCTTTAGGAAGAGCCACTAACGCAGCGCGATCGTAAATGATATCGGCTTTAGATACTGGGGCGGTAAAGAAATCACCCGTATAAATCGACAGCTCATCAAACTGATATAACTCGTGCATACCATTAACAGGCGTTACCGTTGGTGTGTAAAAATGCTCAGCAAAAAACGCTCTTACCGCAATTTGGCTTAGCTCAACGCCCTGAACTTCGTCGTGTTTGGTCGCTAACCAAATCAAATCCTCTGACTTACCACACAGAGGCACCAAAACTTTATCATCACGCTTTGCAGCCGTATGTTGCCAAAATGCAGGCAATAGTGGGTTCACGTCTTCTAGATGAAAACCAATTTGGTTACTGGCCCATTTATTGTGCCAAAATTCTTGATCTCTCATGATTCTTCTACTTGTCGGCTGATAGTGGATTCGAGCTTTGCGCTTCACTTTTGTGGGCTAAGACTAATGATTTTTTCAAATTTGTCTATGCCGTTCATCTTTGGTTAATACTGCAATGTTAGTATGGCTAACGTTCAAGAAGGAACCCTTCCTTGTTCTGATGGTCAGAATAAAGGAAAGCAAAATGGTGATCTAGAACACGATTCCACCATAAGGTTGAAAATCAACCTTGGAATCTATCGTAGAGACCCCATTAACTAGGTAGTACCTGATTTGCGAATCTTAGTGACCTTTTCGTTACCCATTTTCTAAGTGCAAGCAAGTTAAGGAGAGTGAATGAGCTTACTTCTACGTACTACGGCATTGATGCTATTAGTACTAAGCCGTGCGCCGGCTTTCGCCGCACTTCCAAATGTCCCGAGTAACGAGCAAGACCGTTCTGCTAGCCAAAACGAAGTTTGCTCAAAATTGTTTAAACATAGCCTTAGTGGTTTGTATGGCATTCAGTCAATCGACTCCAAACCAGCACAGCCTTATTCAGATTTCGACGTACTTTACAGCAAAGCGCACCAAGCGCAGTTTGAGCTAGAAACCATCTGTAAGAGTACTGCCCTTCTCACTGACGCACAGCCTTATTTTGCTGGCGTTAAATCTCAGCACCGCGCCGAAGAGAAAATCGCCCACGAACTTGACGGTCAAGTAGAACGTATCACCGACTTAGCCCGTGCAACTATCGTTGCAAATGACGTAGCAAGCTTGGTGTCGGTATATGAAACGTTAGAGCGCGAAACAACCATTGTTAAAGTAAAAAACCGCTTTAAAAAACCAACGGCTTCTGGTTATCGTGATCTCAACTTGTTGGTCCGTTTACCAAAAACCAACCTAATTGCTGAAGTCCAATTGCATCTAAAAGCGATTGCTGATGTAAAAAGTGGTCCGGAGCATGATTTGTACGAGCAAATTCAGAAACTGGAACGTCAAGCTCTGGTTGAAGGTCGTAACCTAAATGATATCGAGATGGCATCAATTCGTAACATGCGTACTCTATCTAAAAACTTGTATCAAGAGGCTTGGCATCCTTACCTAACGACGCACCTAGAAGCAGCCTAAGCAAACAGTATTTTAGAAACTGATTCCCTGAATACTGAAAAACCACCGCAATTGCGGTGGTTTTTATTTGTTCTTTAGTCAGTAATGAAAGCCACAAACAAAAAGACCACGACAAAGCGTGGTCTCATTCCATGTTACATGGCTTACTGGTCGGTCTTTAGGTTCTCTACGCGAGCTTTCAACTTCTGACCCGGGCGGAACGTAACGACACGTCGAGCAGTAATAGGAATATCTTCGCCAGTTTTCGGGTTACGACCAGGTCGTTCATTCTTGTCACGAAGGTCAAAGTTACCAAAACCTGACAGTTTTACCTGTTCGCCACTTTCTAGTGCCTTACGAATCTCTTCAAAGAACACTTCCACCGTTTCCTTGGCGTCCCGTTTACTAAATCCCAATTTATCAAACAGGTTTTCTGCAAGTTCGGCTTTTGTGAGCGCCATAAAACTTTCCTCAAAGCTATGTTAAACAATGCTACCTTAGTGTAGCGCCAGAGCAGTTTTACCCTACCAATTCAACAACATATCGGGGTTACATCAGGAAGTGTATGCCAAGCTTATGATTTTCGCCAACTTTTTTCTTTGCTAATATACGGAATGTTGCACCACGCAGATAGTTTACCCACCACCATTTCCAGATTTTCCTTTAATTCCCTCTCCAATGGCAAAAATATCCAGTTCAAATTACTAGATTTGAAACTCAAAACAACATTAATCACTATTTAATAAAAATATCAGATACTGGCTACTTTACAAACAATTGACACAAAACTTCTTACCTTTTCAGTAAGTTGAGTACGTTTGAAAATAGATCTGGTCGGTCCTATTTAGCAGACTTGTTATTCAGATATAGCGTGACACTAGGAGCATGAAAGCTTGAACAGCGACAAAATTCTATTGATTGCTCCATGACGGTTAACTGAAAGGTTGTTACTGTTTATCCCTGTTTTCACCACGCGAAAGAGCCGCCATGTTGCACCAAGTCATCAGTATCTTATTTCCCGTCTTTGTCTTGGTTTGCGTAGGTTACTTAGTTAGTCGATGCCTCAAGCCCGATTTTCGCCCAATCAATCGCATCAATATGGATGTGTTTACTCCGGCACTGGTATTTTCTTCTCTTGTCGGTATGCCACTAAGCATGGTGCAAGTCCCCTTGCTACTAGCCGCGCTTATTGCTGTCGTAGTACCTGGCATTGTGATGGTTCCCATCGCGAAGTTTTGCGGATTATCATTCAAAGCATGGGCTCCACCACACATGTTTCGAAACAGCGGTAACTTAGCGATACCGCTGTTTACTTACACCTTCGGGGAAATCGCCCTTCCCTCCGCAGTATTGCTTTTTGTCGTTTCAGCATGCCTACATATAAGCCTTGGCGTCATGCTACTGAGTAATGGCAATCCGCTTAAACAAATCGTCAAAATGCCGATCTTCTTATCCGCTTTGCTCGCGTTGCTTATCAACATTTCTGGTATTGGTATTTGGTCTCCTCTTTTTGAAGCGACCACATTACTTGGGCAAGCCGCCGTCCCAGTTATGTTGTTATCATTGGGAGCACAAATGTGCCATTTAAGATGGGATGGTCTTCGAGTGGGTCTTTGGTGCACACTTCAATCACTCGGTACCGGAGCACTCGCCTTTGCCTTAATCTATACCTTGATACCATTGCCAATCATGCAATTACAGATGATGGTGTTGTTTACCATGTTGCCACCAGCTGTAATGAACTACTTGTTTGCTGAACGACTCAATATCGAACCTCTGAACGTTGCTTCTATGGTCTTGTTTGGCAACTTTTTAAGCATTATTACTCTACCGCTGCTACTAACGTTTGCTTTATCACTTGCTTGAACCATGCCTCCACATAATCCATCAACATCAAGCAACGTTTAACAAATCACAACGTAACGCTTCAAATTTGAAATCTAATTTTTAACAATAAATTCACCTTATCTAGCCTTTATACCTCGCTTTTTGAGTGTTTTATCTATTAGCCTGAACCCTCCGCAAATTTACAAAGGAGTTGTAATTTTATGGATAAGACATGCCGTGTGATTTTTCTCGGTGGAGCTCATCACTTAGAGGAAATCACAACAACACTCAACACAATCAAATTTACACCAACAGTGTGCTTTGGCGATGACGAATACGTTCTACTCCCAAAAGGAGTTGGTAATTCACCTAGATACTTCGTTTATGTGCACTCCACTTTGACAGATGAAGAACAAAATGAACTGATTCAATTAATCGAAATTCCGATGAAAAATAAATAGAGGCTTAATGGAGGACAGATAATGTACGAAGTTATTTTTATTGGCGGTGAGAGCCATGGTGAAAATATTTCCCTCAACTCTCTACCCTTAACGGTAGATAAAAATGGAGAAAAATATTCTTTATTTGGCTTAACAGACCCTAACTATGACAAACCTTACAAAATATACTGTACGAAGTATTCAATCGCAGAACGGTATATCCCTCAAATTGTTAAAGTCGAATTTATTGGTGGTCATTGGGATCGAGAATTTGAACACAGAATTCTGGGGTGGATACCTACAAGGGTGAACCGAACTCGTGAGGTCCTCGATAATCTAATAACCAATTCCTATGAATTAGTCACTCAGTTTTCCGACGGGAAGACCGTCCACGCATACGCCTCTGAAGATGTTCCAGAAGTATTTTTAAATGAAAGAATGCAAGCATTGCTCAAAGGAGATTGAAGCAAACTTTATCGCTGACATTGTTTATTTAACAAATTCGCAATCTAAATTTTACAGCTAAATTAACCATGTCTCTTTTTTGAGTCTCGCTTTTTGAGCAATTTATCGATTAGCCTAAAATCTCTCAACACTTGCAACGGAGTTGTAATTATATGGATAAAGAGTGCCTTGTAATTTTTCTAGGTGGCTATGAACACTTAGCAAAAGTTGTAACTACGCTTGATGCCATCAAATTCTCTTCAACAATAAAATTTGGCAATGATGAATATACCCTCATGCCAAATGGATATGGAAATACACCTCGAATCTTCTTTTATGTACACACTGAACTGAGTGAAGACATCATTAGAGAAATGAAAAATATGGTGAAACTTTCTATTGATAAAAAATGGTTTGAAATTGGTGGTGAATAATGGCGTTAGAAGTATTTATTGATATTTGCGGAGTCTCAGCAACAACACGAGAGATAGACAGGGAATGGGTAACCGGACTCGTTAACAGAGCAAAAGACCGCAAATCTAAGGTATGGGTGTCTGTGATTGTCCGAGATTTGAAGCAAGATATTAACATTCGGCTTGCATGCGGTAGTGCACCAAGAATAGCAACAACCACAAACAGCCCAAGACGAAAGCCGCTAACCCAGCTCGAAAGAAAGCTGACGGATCTCTGGTCTATGTTCCGGTGCGAAGGTGGGAACGTTAACGTTCAGGGCGTATGTGATTTTATCCGCTACCTCGAAGGGTGTCAGAGACGTGAGAGTGATGAAAAGCTAAAAAAGGATAAGCAGTGGCATTAATTATTTCCATTGATTGCTGTGGAGTAGTCATTGATTCATTAGAGAGCAACTCGAAAACCATAAACGCTATTGTGACGAAAGCTCAAGAACAAGGACAAAAAGTGTGGCTACGTATATGCCTAAAAGATGTATCGCAGAACATCGATATTGAACTTTGCTGTGGAGAACCGCCGTCTAACTCTGTGCCACCAGCAGCTAAAAGGGGCTCACTCATAGAGAAGAATATTAAAAAACTTTGGTTAGAACTTGGTTGCGCGGGTGAACAAGTGAATGCACAGAAGATCTCTGCATTTTTACTGTATTTTCAAAGCTATATTAATCAGTCCTAGAGAGTAGAACCTGCAATCACGAACTACCTATCAAGTTAACGTTTAAGAAAGGCGCTGGTGTTCTTCAGTTATCGATTAAGCTGTGGCACTGCGCTTTTAAACAGATGACCTAGAGAAACCTTTTAATGGTAGAGGCATATCAAAAACAAAAGATTGAATGATAGACTAACGTCAAACAACTACCGTTTTTGCTTTGCAACTCTATGACATCAATTATTCAAATCAGCGACTGCCATTTAAGTGACGATTCAAGCTTTGAGAATCTACGTGGCGCGCTTCTTTATGCTCAAAAAGATTCATCATGCGATACCCTTTTGCTCACAGGCGATCTTTGTTGCAACCCCAAACCGGGTGATTACCGTGTACTACTAAGTTTCCTAGAAAAGCACATTCGCGATAAGAAAATATTCGCAATTGCAGGCAACCATGATGACACCAAATTGATGAAGCGGGAACTGGTCGGTAGCTCTATTAACGTAGTGAATAAAGCCAAAATTCATAACCGTGACATGCTGTTCTTAGATTCGAGTGCTAAACCTTTGGATAAGCGCCACCCTTTAGGCTCTGGTCGTGTCGATAACCGTGGGCTAGCACGCTTCAATAAACAACTTCGCCATGCGATCAATCCGATTGTTGTTATCCATCACCCTATTATTCCCGTAGGCTCGGATTGGATACAAGCCATTTGCTTGGAAAACGATGCAAGCTTACATGCGCTTTTGGCTAAGTACCGGGTTCAAGATGTTATTTGCGGGCATGGTCATGATGCACTGACTGTAACGCGTCAAGAAGTCACTCAACATATGGCACCCGCTACTGCTTACGGTTTTGACCACAGTATTGACGAATACAACCGCAATACAAAGATTGGCGTGAATAAGATTCACCTCGAAGATGAGAGGATGAAGGTAGAGACAGTTTGGCTCTAGTTATTCCCTATTTCCTATCTCCTATCTCCTATCTCCTATCTCCTATCTCTCAAGATATAAAAAAACCCTGCCAAACTGGCAGGGTTTCCATTTCTTAAGAAGATACGTTACATGAGATTAGTCACGTAGAGACGCACCAAACTTCTCAGAAACGTGAGCAACGATAGCATCAACCGCACCAGCGATATCTGCATCTTCTAGAGTACGCTCAAGTGACTGTAGAGTCAGAGCGATTGCTAGGCTCTTCTTACCTTCTTCAACGCCTTTACCTACGTAAACGTCGAACAGCTTCGCATCTTTAAGGAACTCGCCACCTTGTTCTAGACAAGCGTTAACGATATCACCAGATGCAACAGCTTCATCCACGACTACCGCGATATCACGACGGTTTGAAGGGAATTTAGAAAGTGCTACCGCTTCTGGGATTACTTTGCTGTTGATTGCAGACCATTCGATTTCGAAGACGATAGTACGACCATTTAGACCGAACTTACGCTCAAGTTCTGGGTGAACAGTACCGATCACACCCACTTCTTTGCCATCTACGATGATTGCCGCAGATTGACCTGGGTGAAGTGCTGGGTGCTTAGCTGCAGCGAAAGAGTACGCTTTTTCGTTAGCAGATAGCTCTAGAATTGCTTCTAGATCGCCTTTAAGGTCGAAGAAATCAACAGTGTTAGTTTCGATATCCCAATGCTCTTCACCGCGAGTACCTGCGATAACACCGGCAAGCATTGGCTCTTGGCGCATACCGTTTTCTGCAGATTCACATGGGATGAAACGTAGACCATATTCAAATAGACGAACGCGTGGCTGTTGACGCTTCTGGTTGTGAACAACCGTGTTCAGCAGACCTTGGATAAGACCAAGACGCATTGCTGACATGTCTGCAGAAATTGGGTTTGGAAGCACTAGAGGCTCAACACCAGGTACAACTAGCTTTTGTTGCTCAGGCTCAACGAAGCTGTATGTGATTGCTTCGTGGTAACCACGGTCAACAAGAAGATCACGAACGCGTTTCAGTGGAAGATCCGCTTCAACGTGGTTGTGCATCTTAAGTGCTGCTGCTGGGTGTTGGTTAGGAATGTTGTCGTAACCGTAGATACGACCAACTTCTTCAATCAGGTCTTGCTCGATAGCGATATCGAAACGCCATGTTGGTGCTACTGCCACCCAACCTTCTTCAGAAGCTTCAACTGTCAAACCTAGGCGCTCTAGGATTTCTACTACGTCAGCATCAGCGATGTGGTGACCTAATAGGTTGTCTAGCTTAGTACGACGTAGAGCAACTTTGTTTGGCTTAGGTAGGTCTGCTTCAGAGTCTACTGCAACAACAGGTGCTACTTCACCGCCACAGATCTCAACAAGAAGCTGAGTTGCACGCTCCATTGCGCTAACCTGCAGTGCGTAATCCACACCACGTTCAAAACGCATTGAAGAATCAGTGTGAAGACCGTAGCTACGAGCGCGACCACGGATGTGGTCAGGTGCAAAGAATGCACACTCTAGTAGAACGTCTTTAGTTTCCGTTGTTACACCAGACTCTTCACCACCAAAGATACCTGCGATTGCAAGTGCTTTGTTGTGGTCAGCAACAACTAGTGTATCTGCGTTTAGTTCTGCTTCGCTACCGTCAAGAAGTGTTAGCTTCTCACCTTGCTCAGCCATACGAACTACGATGCCACCTTCGATCTTCGCTAGATCGAATGCGTGCATTGGTTGACCTTGCTCTAAAAGAACGTAGTTAGTGATGTCTACTACAGGGTCGATAGAACGAATACCACAACGACGCAGCTTCTCTTGCATCCATAGTGGCGTTTCAGCTTGAACGTTTACGTTCTTAACAACGCGACCTAGGTAACGTGGACACGCAGCTGGCGCTTTCACTTCGATAGACACTTTATCTTCGATTGAAGCTGCTACTGCTTCTACTGATGGCTCAGTTACGTCAGCTCGGTTTAGTACGCCAACTTCACGAGCTAGACCACGAATGCTGAAACAGTCAGCGCGGTTTGCCGTTAGGTCTACGTCTACTGTTACGTCGTCTAGACCTAGGAATTCACGGAAATCGGTACCGATTACTGCGTCTTCTGCTAGCTCCATGATGCCATCTGACTCAACATCGATACCTAGTTCAGTGAACGAACAAAGCATGCCGTGAGATGGTTGACCACGTAGTTTTGCTTTTTTGATTTTAAAGTCGCCTGGAAGAACAGCACCAACCGTTGCTACTGCTACTTTCAGACCTTGGCGACAGTTGTGTGCGCCACAAACGATGTCTAGAAGCTCTTCTTCACCCACGTCTACTTTAGTAACGCGCAGTTTGTCTGCATCTGGGTGTTGACCACATTCAACAACGTGACCAACTTTAACGCCGTTGAACGAACCTGCTACAGGTAGCACGTCATCAACTTCTAGACCCGCCATTGTAATTTGGTGAGTTAGTTCGTCAGTGGTAATCGAAGGACTAACCCACTCACGAAGCCATGATTCGCTGAATTTCATAGTGATTTATCCCCTGGATTACTTGAACTGTTTTAGGAAACGAAGATCGTTCTCGAAGAACGCACGTAGGTCGTTTACGCCGTAACGAAGCATTGTTAGACGCTCAACACCCATACCGAATGCGAAACCAGAGTATTTTTCAGGATCAATGCCTACGCTACGTAGTACGTTCGGGTGAACCATACCGCAGCCTAGTACTTCTAGCCATTTACCGTTTTTACCTTTCACATCAACTTCAGCTGAAGGCTCAGTGAACGGGAAGTAAGATGGACGGAAACGTACTTCCACTTCCTCTTCGAAGAAGTTGCATAGGAAATCGTGCAGGATGCCTTTCAGCTGTGCGAAGTTTACGTTCTCATCAACCAGCATGCCTTCCACTTGGTGGAACATTGGCGTGTGCGTTTGGTCGTAGTCGTTACGGTATACACGACCAGGCGCGATGAAACGGAATGGTGGTTTGCCATTTTCCATCGTACGGATCTGTACGCCTGACGTGTGAGTACGAAGCATCAAATCTGGGTTGAAGAAGAAAGTATCATGGTCAGTACGCGCTGGGTGATCAGCTGCGATGTTTAGTGCATCAAAGTTGTGGAATGCATCTTCGATTTCTGGACCAGACTCAGTGTTAAAGCCAAGTTCACCAAAGAACTTCTCAATACGCTCTACAGTACGAGTAACTGGGTGTAGACCACCGTTCTCGATACGACGACCTGGTAATGTTACGTCGATCGTTTCTGCCGCTAGCTTCGCTTCAAGCTCTGCACGTTGTAGTGCGTCTTTACGAGCTGCGATAGCTTGCTGAACCACGCCTTTCGCTTTGTTGATCTCTTGACCCGCTTCACGGCGTTCTTCTGGTGGTAGTTTACCTAGGCTTTGAAGTTGAGCAGTTAGCTCACCTTTTTTACCTAGATACTGAACACGCACTTCATCAAGTACGACTAGCGATTCTGCAGCTTCAATTGCTGCACTCGCGTTAGCAATGATCTCTTCTAGATGTTGCATCGTTTCCTCATCTACCTATTGGTAGTATCCATAAGGGAGTGATTGGTTTTTTGATAGCTGTACATAGTAGCCAAACCCGCCACCAAGGCCAAATTGAATTATGAAAAGAAGAGGTTATTGAATAAAAAGAACACAAAAACGTAAAAAATGAAGGGTTGCTATGGAATAACCCCTGCTTTTTCGTGATTATTTTTGCATAAGTAGCTAAAGAATACGCCACATAGATTTTCACCAAACAGTGAAAAAATTGGGTTCTCTGGCGTTCTAATGTGAATGACGAGTTAGTTCGAAGATATTAGCTTTTGCGATGACCGTACTCGGTTTTTACCGTTTTGTTTTGCTAAGTAAACGCCTTCGTCAGCAACTCGGATCAAATCAGTGTAAGTTTGCATTTCTTCGCGGCGTTCTGCTACCCCGACACTGATGCTGCCTCGCCAAGGTTCGAATGCTGTTGGAACCAGCATGTGAGAGATCTGTTTTCTCACCATCTCGGCAACATGCAACCCACCTTCAAGACCCGTGTCCGGGCATATAACAACGAACTCGTCGCCGCCAAGTCGGCACACGATATCATCACTGCGGAAAGAGTGTTTTAGCGCTTGTGCAAGTTCTTTTAAGACCAAATCTCCGGCTTCATGACCACAGGTGTCATTGACTTGCTTAAAGTAATCCGCATCAATCATGATACAAACCAAAGGTAAAGCTCTCGCCTCCTCGTTTCGCCACAAGGTCTTGAGAGATTTAATCGCACTTCTTCGGTTCGGCAGTTGAGTCAACGAATCCGTGAGTGATAAAGCCTCTAGCTGCTTATTGGCTTGAGAAAGTTGTATTGTCCTTTCATCCACTTTTTCTTCCAAAACCAGATTAAGCTTCAGTAATTCTCGGTTACGCTCTGAAACTTGTGAAAACAGAGCATTTAGCGCATCTAGCAATGGCGCAGTGGATGCGTTGGCTTGTTTTTCTTGTTCATCATACGCCGCCCTCGGTGACATCCCAGATTGAATGGCAGTCACTTGCTTAGACATATTTTGATCAATACCAAGAATGTGGTAAGCCAACCAATGAATGAGGAAATCCAATAACTGCTCAGCAGCGCGTTTATTGGCATCACTGATAAAGCTCTGCATACTGATGATGTCGCTCATAAATGCGCGGTGTACTTGGATATGTTTTTCTAGGTGCTCTGGGTGGATCTCGACCTCTCGCATCAAGTTCTCTTCTTCTTTGAAGTGGAACTCGGCATAGCGAGACAGTTCAAATAATGCTACTTGAATGTCCGTGAGAGTGATGCTGTTTTGCGCCAAAAGTTCGCCGTACTTGTTGATAAATCCAACAAGATATTGGTGCTGTTCATCGACTTCTTCGATGCCTGTTTCAAAATAAGTGTCCCAGAGAAATGAATTCAACGTTACTACCCCTAAGTAAAACCGGAGGGTTTTGTTAGTTGCTTATCGCATCGCTATCAAAACCACAACAAACATAAGGAATAGTAACGATAAATCTTCCTTACGGCTCTAGCAGCCAGTCAAAATAATGACATGGATCTCTTTGCCTTAGAATTTTCGATTTACTTATCTCCCGCACTAAAAATAGTACTGGATAGATAGCTCGATAAAATCATCGTCTCTTGCGAAATACAAGAGGTCCGTTGGCGTGTCATTTTTAAACAACCAAGCATCAATTTGCCACTTAAAATGATTTGAAATGCGGCTGGAAGCCTCAAGTTTTGCGTTGTACACATCGGTATTATCGAGATCTTGCGTGATACCAGTTAGGATTTCGGTGCCATCTTCATCATTAAACGCTAAGCGAACACCTGCAAAGACATCATTTTGACCAATGTTCTGCGCGTTGTTACCACGGCTATCATATAAATACTCACCGATAAGACCCACATCCCATACCGTTTCAAAAGCCCCCACTATCGTGTATTCAAATCCGGTAACAACACCGACATGATTATCAAAACTATCACGATAAACACTTTCAAGTTTCCATAACCAATCTCCCACGATTCCCTGCACATCCAGTCCAACATGGCTCATCAATGCGTAGTAAGGTTTTAGCTCGCCTTGCTCGAATCGAAAATACGGGTCACGGTTCGTTCCATAGACATAGCTCAAGCCGAGATCCCAATCGCCAAACATTTGTGCATACCGCAACGCGACATCTACATGCTTTTCTTCTCGACTCGATTCGTACAACGCATCATCGGAGACAACAGGATCGAACCTCAAACGCCCATCTTTACCCGCGAATGTTCGTTCACGAAAATAAGGCAAGATAATAGCATCCAGCGTTCCCCACTCTTTGATGGACGTAAAATGCACCATGGGTTGTCCCAATTTATCTTCACCATCGACCGCTTCTACCGCATCAATTTGGTTTACAACATCCACTAAGTGCGCAGATTCTGTTACACCCCAAAACACCTTGCTAATACCAACACGAAGTTCATAGTCATCCCAATAGGTTAAATACAAGGCTTCTCGAATATCAGCATGCGTACGATCATCATCCATGCTGTCCCAACGATAAAAAGGCGTAAAGGTGAAACTCGCATCACCATCTTGAAGCTCCCAGTAGAGCTCTGGTTGCAATACTAGCGATGTTTGCCCTTTGCTCTGCCCTTGAGCACCGGCAGAGAAAAATTGTCGATGCTCGAAGTTAACCTGACCTGCCAATTCAGCGCCAAGCAAAGACGAAGAACAAAGCACAGCCATAATGCTAGCCAAGACTCGGCCAGCAGCGATTGCCCTAGTCATTCAACCTCCCTACTTGACACGCTTGAGGATGCTTTTGTTGAAGTCGTTATCTTTAAGACCGGTCTGAAACGTCAATTCACTGGTTGTCAGTTCTGTACTCTTGCCCGTTTGGTGATTCATCATTGCCATAGTGTGGGCACGCCAGTATTGATTCAGATACTGTTTGTAATCAGAAAACTCTAACGTCTTTAACAACGCACCTTTGCGGTCATAAAATTCTACTTTCAGAGGACGATAATGTGCTTGATCTAGCCAAACCACCTGCTTGGTGTAACCGGAGTTTTTATCTGTCGGGATTTGCTCCAATACAAACGTCTGTTGGTCATTCATCGTTTCATCTTTAAGGTAATTGAAACGGTACTTTTCAATCTCGAATGAGCTCAGGTCTTCATAAGCAAACTCACTGCCCATAAATGGACCAGATTTATTGCGTGAAGCGATACGTTTTACGCGTTTGAGCGCGGGTAGATAGAGCCATTGGTCGTCAGCGCCCACCGTGTGTGAATGATTAAGAAATGCGGTTCCTTTAACATCTCGTGGTTCATCAAAGATAGTTAGCCCTTTATCGCCATCATCAGCGACCTCCAGTGATTTTAGGCGCATCAAGCGAGTACTACTTTCTCCTTGAGCATTGCGAAGTATCATTTGCATGGTGGCAACAGAATCTCCCCAGCCTTGGTCACGCGCTTTGCGCTCTTGTGCAATTTCCAACCCTTTAGCTTCGTCAGCCCAAGTGAGAGGAGCCATTAACAGAGAAATCGATAATGTAACGACATTCAGAGGTTTGCTAAATAACTTCATCATATAGTCCTTGTCTTGTTTTCCTTGAGGGCACTGTTCAATCACAACGATGCCGTAATGTTTTTCTTCGCTTGTGTTTCTGGCGTCTTAGTCTTTGTTTGCTCGACATATGCTGCTTTATCAAAACGCATGAGTAGCGTTGGCAAGAATAAAAAGTCCACGACCAAGGCGATAAAGATCACGATCGCACTAAGCTGCCCCATATCTGCATTTAAGCGAAAGCTCGACATAGCCAATACTGAGAAACCTGCTACCAATACGACGGTAGTGATCCACAGTGCACGACCAACAGTGTGGAAGGCATAACGAACGGCCTGTTCAGCATTTTGTCCTTCTTTTCGTGCTCTTTGATATTTCGAAAGGAAATGAACCGCGTCGTCGACCACAATGCCAAGCGTCAAGGTCACCACGACTGACAGTCCTAGATTGATTTCACCGGAGATCAGCGCCCAAAGACCGAAACCAAGCACGGCCGGGGCAATATTTGGAACCAAGCTGATGAGACCAAGCCTTAGCGAACGCAGCGCAAAGATGAGTAATGCAGAGATCAAAACTAATGTAATTGGTAACGTAGAGAGCATACTTGCCATATTGGTCTCACCAATGTGAGCAAACATCAATGATGGACTCGATGCGACCACATCATATTGCGGTGCATTGTCGGCAAACCACGCGTAGATTCGGTTCTCAAGGTCAACTAATTCAACACTCCCTAAATTATCGACGGTTAACACCATTTTGATCGAAGATTTATCAACATTAATCTGATTATTAAGATCTAAGCCGTACGGCAAAGACATCTCATAGAGTAGAAGGTATTGCGCCGCCAATTCTCTATCTTGTGGTAGTAAGTAGTAACGCTCATCATCAGCGTGCATGTTTTTATTGAGGCGTTTATATACATCCGCGAGCGTTGCAACATGATCTGTCTCAGGCTGTTCGCGAAGCCAATCGGTAAAGTTGCCTATAGCGGTAAGAAAAACAGGATCAGCAATCCCTTGCGACTCATTGGTTTTGATGGCAATGCTGAGATTGGTCATGCCGCTGATACGTGCTTCCATAAAATCGGCAGCTTGACGAAAATCACTGCGATTATCGAAATACTTTACGGATTCATCATTGACTCGATTTAACGGTATCAAGCTTGCACTCACTGCAATAACGATCACTGATATTGGCATTAACACGTTACGACGTAAAACGACAAAATCTCCTAGCTTGTCCATGAAGTCGGTCCCGCTCTGTGAGGCAGGTTGCTTAACTGAGACTGGTAATAGTGTGAGTAACGCTGGAAGCAGCGTCACTGATAGAAAACAGGCAATCATCACCCCTAATGCCGATAAGTTACCAAAATCTCGCAGCACAGGAGAATCCGACATATTCATCATCAGAAAGCCAATTGCGGTTGTAACTGACGTGATTAGGATGGGCATAAAGTTAAGAGAGATACTGCGCTCTATCGAATGTGCCTTACTAAAGCCGTTTTGCATCGACTGGCGCATAGTTGCAATGACATGCACGCAGTCCGCTACAGCCAATGTCATGACCAAGGTTGGCACATTAACCGTCGCAGTGCTTAAAAACATACCAGCCCAACCAGACAACCCCATCGTTGCTATCACCGAGCCAATAATCACAATAAGAGTCGCGACAACACTTAAGAATGAACGCAGCATGATGGTTAAGAACAACAAAATAACCAACAGCATCGTTGGTACTAAGGTAGCGCTATCCTCTTGTGCTGCGGTCATGAAGGCATAGTTCATGGCGATAATACCAGCTTTATGAAACTCAACATTTGGATAGTTTTGCTGATACTGCGCCAGCATCTGATTAATGTGAGCCATCACCTCTTGGACTTCCGCTGTTTTATCAACCTCCGGCAATTGAACGGTGATATTCACGACAGTGACATCGCCTTTTGCAGAGATCAGCGCATTTTTTAACACTGGCTCTGTTAGTGCGATATTTTTTACTTTCGCAATTCGCTCTGGAGTCAACTCATGCTCTTCGTAAAGCAGGTCTTCGACCAAGAGATCATCTTCAACCGCTTCCGTGTGCTGGTAATTAGCCAGAGAGTCTACTCGGCTCGAATACGGCACTTGCCACGAATCCACTGTTAAGTTTTGTATGAGTTTCAGGATCTCAGGAGTAAACACCTCTCTGCTATCAGGAGCGATCACGATAGCAAGATTGTCTGTTTTGGCGAAGGTGGTTTGAATTTCGTCGAAAGCTAATAACTGCTTATTGCTGCCATCGAAAAAGATATTATAGTCGCCCAGAAAATAGAGATTCTTTGCTCCGATCGTTGCGATAATAACGAGTAATACTGTTGCCAGCAGAACCCAAAGACTGTACTTGGTTGGTATTTTCCCCCATTGACCGGGGCCTGCTTGTTGAGCTTGGTGGTGTTTCATCACACTCTCCCTTTGTGACGTTTCGTCAAAAAACGGAGTTAAAAAAGCAGCTTACGCTGTTCTCTAATTCCAGATGCGTTAATAACGCAGTTTTGGCACTCTAGGGATTAAAAATCCTGATACCAAAACAATCGTTATTGACGATCCGTCAAATAGTGTGACTTAAAAACCAATCGAATAACCGATTGGTTTATACCCTACTCAGCGATTGACTGAATCAAGGTAAGCAATTTCTTCGCTAAATAGTTCCTGCTCAACTCGACGCCAGGTTTTGCGGTAATCCCAATCTGTTGAGAGAGGTAACCACCCTAATCCATCAAGTAACATATTCGCATTGTGTAATACCGAAAACGGGTCTTGCAAACGCTGAATACATCGACTGTTAGATGCATTTTGCGCCAAAGCATTAGAACCAAACGCAATCGACCAATTGGCAAAAACAATCGCATCAGCACCAACAGCAGGAGAGAATTTTAAATCTCCAATTTCCACGGCGTGGTTTACTAATGCGTCCGCTCCAGATATTACTTCTTCTTCCAGCTTGTTCAATTCATTCAGTCGAGCGGGTGAAGCTTTCTCTATCACCCAAGGAGTTTTGGCGACAATAGCGCAAGTCGACAATACGGGTTCCATACGGGCGTAAATACGATACCCAACATGCATTGCAATGATCTTTTCACGCGTGTTGCCATCAAAATTTGCCGTACGCTCAAAAAACACCACCTCACTTTTCAGTGAGTGTATACAAAGTGCAAGGATCACATCTTCTTTGCTGCAAAAATGGTTATAGATGGTCCCTTTTGAATACGGACTGGCAGCCGTTAGCTTATCCATGGTGAGATTAGCAAAGCCTTGTTCTTGCACTAAAGATTTAGCCAGTTGAACTAATTCGACCTCGCGATCAGCGATCGCCTGCTGTTTCTTAGTCAAACCAGAAGCAATTCGGCCTCCCTCTTGCTTGTCATCTTTGTTGCAACCAAAGTTAAACATACTTCCTCGTCCCGTATCCCTGTGTAACTCAAATGAATTGTAACACGAATATGGTTTGCAGAAACGCCACCACATTTCTGACGAATCGTCATAATTGACACTTCGTCATATTAGTTCATTAAATAAACATTTCAAGGATGAATCTATAAATCACTAAAAATAACTAGAAGCTATATCGAAAGGCTTGGTTTATCCCCAGCCGAAGCGATAGCGTAGCGAATGTCATCAATGAAGTTGACTTCTGTTTGTACAATACCATCAGAAAACGTTACAGGCTGATGCGGACCTGCTATCAGCAAAACGTTGGTAAAGTCTGACACATTAAAGTTCTCTGCAACGACGTTTTTAGAATGAAAATCTAACACGGTTTTCGCCATCTGCTCTTCTAAGATAAGTAGCTGTTCTTCCGTGATTTTCATTCGCGATAGCGCTACACGTACACACTTCTCATGTGTAGTCGTTTGTTCTTTAAGGATCTCGGTGTACTTCTCGTTAAGTTTAGAGTTTTCTGCATAGCTGTAATAAAGCGGACCGTGAAGCGTGATGTTGTTATCTTCGTCCACATAAACCAAATCAAGCAGCTCTAGAGCACCAAGGTAGTCAGACATGCTTTGCTTTGAGAGATCATACTTTTTCATAAGAATGGTGTAGCCATCCTTCCCCCTCAGCATTCGAAGTTCTCGATAAAAATCGTAAAGATGCGGAAACTGGAAAAAGACTTCATCCTGCGTACGACTGAAATAGTCCTGATCTTCGGCTTGTAGCTGATTTGCCAGCTTTTGAAGCTCATCGAGGGTACAATCCACAGCTCGACAATACTCAAGTAGCTTATCAAGACCTAGGTTAGTGCTAGTTAAATGACGTTTAAAAGTGGACAACGGCATGCCCATTTTCTCAGATAACTCTCGATATGTTAGCCCTTTGGTTTTGATCGCTTGTCGTAATGCGGCTAACAAGTACTCGGGAGTGAGTTCTCTCATCTACAATTCCTTATGGCAATGTTACAACTGAATGGTATTTGTAACAATTTAGAACCAATTGGCAAGCCATAAGTTCATATTTTTATAAGAAAACAGTGAATTAATATACCCAACATCACATTTAGATGAGCAATACCGCCACCAGAAATGCATTCAGTTTCATTATATCTAATCAATTAAACACATCATAAATACGGTATAACATCCATAGCCCGTCGCATTTCATGCTGATTTATGGAAACTACTCGAATACTTTCGACTTTGAAAGACGTTCATTTTTAGAATAATCACATTAAAACGCACACGCCAAAAAACTGCATATATATGCAACAAAATAGTTCTATTTCTTAAGGCTGAACTTTCTCTGCCACATTCTGTTCAGTGTCAACTATATGGGAGCGCAAAAAACGTAAATGGATAATAGAAATCCCAACGATGATGAGTGGAACATAGATACTCGTTATTGAGTTTGCGATGTAGATCAGAGTCATTTTAAGTTTACCGACAACGCCAACTGAATGAGACCAGCCCTCTGTATTCCCGTCTGAAAAAATACCAAAAGCAAGGTAATACAACATCAGATACAACAGAATAGATTCTTTCCATTGCCCTTCATTCAAATGCCCGACAGCACTCCAAGATACAAATAATGACAAGAATAAAAGAACAAGTAGACCTAAGAAGTCGATAGGAAAAGACAACATGGTCACGAGTAAATTACCTTTAGCTGCTAGCGTCGCTACCAGTAAGCACACGCAGAACGTCACAATTGCATTATTTAAAACTGTATCACGCATAAATTCGCCTCCTTTTTTAGGAGGCGAATTATGAGATAAAAACAGCCATTGACGCTTAGTTAAAAATGGGGGAACGAGCTACCTCTAACGATTTCATCTTTATTGCACATAAGTTTGCAACACGCTGTGCAACATCATACTTTATTAAACGAGCTTTACTGCCGTACCAAAGGCAAGAATCTCTGATGAACCGTCCACAATCGAACTAGTGGTAAAACGAATACCGACAACAGCATCTGCTCCTAGGTTCGCGGCATCCTCTACCATTCGTTGAATAGCGATATTTCGGGCTTCAGTCATCATTTCGGTGTAGCCACGAATCTCACCACCAACAATGCTTTTTAAGCCAGCCATGAAATCACGCCCAATGTGCTTTGACTGAACCACATTGCCCGTCACGACCCCTTTTATCTCCGCAATTTCACGCCCTGGAATCGTCTCGGTTGTTGAATAAATCATGTTATACCTCAGCAAGATAATTAGATAACTCAATTAAGTTACCATCTGGGTCTCTAATGTAAACCGATAGGATGTTACCAATTGCGCCTGTCCGTTGAACAGGACCATCAATAACCTCGACAGAATGGGAGTCTAAATGGGAGAGCACATTTGCAATTGGCGTATCACATACAAAACATAAATCAGCACTCCCAGAAGCTACTTGACTTGCCTTAGGTTCAAATTCATTGCCAAGCTGATGCAAATTGATCTTCTGCCTTCCATACACAAGTGCAACACGCCCCTCACCAAAGGTGATGCTTTCCATACCAAGCACTCGCTCATAAAAATCCACCGTGGTTGTTATGTCTTTTACTGTTAAAACCAAATGGTCTAATCGATTTATTTTCATCCCTACCTCTTATTACAACGCCTCGCTTGAGATTACTGCCTCTATTTCTATTGCCAAATCAGCATGGATCAAGGCACTGACTTCCACCAGCGAACACGCCGGCAAGTAGCCCTCATAGAAATCAAATAGTACTGAACGAATCGCCGCGAGTTGACTCATATCAGTAATAAACACCGTCAACTTCACCAGATCACGCTTCTCTCGTTGCTCTTCAGCCAGTATTTGCGATAGATAGGATAAAACTGTCTTTGTTTGATCTACTAGCCCCTCAGCTTGGCTCGAAGAGCCTAACGCAGTCAACCCTGAAACATATAAGGTCTCACAGTGTCTAGTAGCATGAACATAAGGACCTGAAACCTGTGGCAAAAATTCATAACTGATTCGTTGAACCATACATTCCTTCCCTAGCGGTTAAATTTTCGTTTGTTCAGTTGCTCTTTCTAGTCGTGGAGCAACACCATAGTTCGCTTAATGATGTCCTCTAACGGCTGCGCCTTGGTGTCTTTCCTAGCTCTTTTGCTCGTTATGCCGATAAACCCTACCACAGATTAATAACAAAATGATTTAGCAAGCACTGAGATGGAAGTGAGAAGTGAGAAGTGAGAAGTGAGAAGTGAGAAGTGAGAAGTGAGAAAACTTACGGATAACAAAACAAAAAGCAATAAAAAAGGAGAGCTAATGCTCTCCTTCTCTTAATCCTAAACTGCTAATTAAAGAGCAGCTTTCGCTTTTTCAACTAGAACAGCAAATGCTGCTTTGTCGAATACTGCGATGTCCGCTAGGATCTTACGGTCGATCTCGATAGATGCTTTCTTAAGACCGTTGATGAAACGGCTGTAAGATAGACCATTTTGACGAGATGCCGCGTTGATACGTGCAATCCATAGTTGACGGAATTGACGTTTCTTAGCGCGACGGTCACGGTAAGCGTATTGACCAGCTTTAGTAACTGCTTGGAAAGCTACGCGGTAAACACGTGAACGTGCACCGTAGTAACCTTTAGCTTGTTTTAGAACTTTCTTATGACGTGCACGAGCTTGTACACCACGTTTTACGCGAGGCATTATGCTTCTCCTAAACTAAACGATTGATAACTAAAAAGAATTAAGCGTATGGCATCATACGAACAACTGCAGCCACTTCACAACGAGGAAGGATTGAGTTTGGACGTAGTTGACGCTTGTTCTTAGTAGTACGCTTAGTCAGGATGTGACGTTTTGTAGCGTGCTTGTACTTAATACCACCAGCAGTTTTCTTAAAACGCTTAGCAGCACCTTTGTTGGTTTTCATCTTAGGCATGATGAATAACTCCGCATTGAGTAGGTTTAATAAACAACGTAATTAGGGCGAACAAAACCCAGCCGCTATACCTTTTATTAGAAGGAAAGGCGGCTAGGTCTTAATTACTTGATGAGCCGTTAATTACTTCTTTTTAGGGGCAAGAACCATGATCATCTGACGACCTTCGATCTTACTTGGGAAAGATTCCACTACAGCAAAGTCTACAGTGTCTTCTTTTAAGCGATGAAGAACGTCAACACCGATGTCTTGGTGTGCCATTTCTCGGCCACGGAAGCGAATTGTTACCTTCACTTTGTTGCCTTCTTCAAGGAAACGCGTCAGGTTGCGTAGTTTTACCTGATAGTCTCCAATATCAGTTCCAGGACGGAATTTTACTTCCTTAATCTGAACCTGTTTTTGCTTTTTCTTCTGCTCTTTAGCAGATTTGCTCTTTTCAAAGAGGAATTTGCCGTAGTCCATAACACGACAGACTGGCGGCTCAGCGTTAGGACTGATCTCCACAAGATCCATGCCTGCTTCTTCAGCAGCTGCGATCGCTTCTTGAATCGATACAACACCAACTGATTCACCGTCAGCGCCAGTTAGTCGAACTTCACGAACGCCACGAATTTCACCGTTCATACGGTGTGGGTTTTGTTTTACCGGCTGTTGGCCGCGTCTTCCGCCTTTAATAGCTTATTCCTCCAGATTGAGCTTACGGCTAGAGATCTCGTCTTGGATGTATGCGATAAAGTCATCCACTTTAAATTTACCGAGATCTTTACCTTTACGAGTACGTACTGCGATTTCGCCTGCTTCCATCTCTTGGTCACCGACAACAAGCATATACGGTACACGCTTCAAAGTGTGTTCGCGGATTTTAAAGCCAATCTTCTCATTTCTCAAGTCCGCTTTAGCTCTAATTCCACTTTTTTGTAGTTTTTGTACTACTTCCTGAACATAATCTGACTGTTTATCAGTAATGTTCATAAGAATTGCCTGTTCTGGCGCCAACCAAGTTGGGAAGAAACCAGCATATTCTTCGATAAGGATACCAATGAAACGCTCTAGTGAACCTAGAATTGCACGGTGAATCATTACCGGTACAAGACGTTCATTGTTTTCACCTACGTAAGTTGCACCTAGGCGACCTGGTAGGTTGAAGTCTAACTGAACAGTACCACACTGCCACGCACGGTCTAGACAGTCGTATAGCGTGAATTCAATCTTAGGACCGTAGAACGCACCCTCACCTTCTTGAATTTCGTATGGGATTTCCATCGATTCAAGAGATTGTTTCAATGCTTCTTCAGATTGATCCCAGATTTCGTCTGAACCTACACGTTTTTCTGGACGAGTAGACAGTTTCACTACGATGTTGTCGAAACCAAATGTTTGGTACGTATCGTACACCATCTTGATACAGTTTGTTACTTCTTCTTGAATTTGGCTCTCAGTACAGAAAATGTGAGCGTCATCCTGAGTAAAGCCACGTACACGCATAATACCGTGTAGTGCACCAGATGGTTCGTTACGGTGACATGAGCCGAACTCAGCCATACGTAGCGGTAGGTCACGGTACGATTTTAGACCTTGGTTAAAGATCTGTACGTGACCTGGACAGTTCATTGGCTTAATCGCGTATTCACGGTTTTCAGAAGAAGTTGTGAACATCGCATCAGCGTATTTGTCCCAGTGACCAGAGCGTTCCCAAAGAACGCGGTCCATCATTAGCGGACCTTTTACTTCTTGGTAACCGTACTCATCTAGCTTAGCGCGAATGAATACTTCTAGATCACGGAAGATAGACCAACCATTGTGATGCCAGAACACCATACCCGGCGCTTCTTGCTGCATGTGGAATAGGTCTAGTTGCTTACCAATCTTACGGTGGTCGCGCTTCGCCGCTTCTTCTAGGCGAGTTAGGTGCGCTTTCAGAGCTTTCTTATCGTGGAAAGCTGTACCGTAGATACGTTGAAGCATTTTGTTGTCGCTGTTACCACGCCAGTATGCGCCTGCCACATTTAATAGTGTGAAATGTTGACAGAAGCTCATGTTAGGTACGTGTGGACCACGACACATGTCGATGTATTCTTCATGGTGGTAAAGACCTGGACGATCATCACGAGATACGTTTTCGTCTAGGATTTCCACTTTGTATGGTTCTTCACGTGATTCAAACGTATCACGTGCTTCCTGCCAGCTTACTTTTTTCTTAACCACTTCGTACTTGGTTTTCGCTAGCTCTTTCATACGCTTTTCAATCTTTTCAAGATCGTCTTGCGTTAGAGAATCGTCTAGGTCGATGTCGTAGTAGAAGCCGTTGTCGATTGTTGGACCAATCGCCATTTTAGCTTGAGGGTAAAGCTGCTTAAGAGCGTGACCAAGAAGGTGAGCACAAGAGTGACGAACGATTTCTAGACCGTCCACTTCATCTTTAACTGTGATGATCTCTAGGCTTGCGTCTTCTTCAATTAGGTCACACGCATCTACGCGGTTACCATTTACACGACCAGCGATAGTTGCTTTTGCAAGACCAGGACCGATCGATTGCGCAACTTCCATAGTAGAAACTGGGTTGTCAAATTGACGCTGACTGCCGTCAGGAAGAGTAATAATAGGCATGCTATGTCCTTTACAGTGGTGTTGCACACCAAGCAACACATGTTATTCAAATTAGAAGATATTTCGAAAGTTGATGACGGTCGCTCGGTAACACGAATACCGGACCTTCATCAGAACGAGGATTGTACCTAGCTCACATTTAGAATGCAAAGAGCGATTTCAAAATGTCATCTAAACTTCATTACTACCAATTCAACACTAAGCCCAAATTGTATAATTATTGCAATTGAACAGCATTCAAAACATGAAGACACTATAGTTAATTTATTGAGTAATCTCATTTTAGGCTTTCATCATGATGGATTTAAGATGGCAACCTACTCTTTTGAGTTGCGCCTTGTTTCTAAGTACCCCAGCGTTCAGCGCATCCGATTTGTATGGTCCACTGCGCTCTTATGCGCAATCTCCAATACAAGTGGTCAGTCATACTAACGTACTTCGCTCTGGGTATAGTCTTCCCTCCGGCTACGTTGAAGCATATGGTTCGGGCACCATCGCAAGTGTCTGGGCTCACACGAGCGATTATTCTCTCGATTACTATCACAACCAACTTGAGCTCGGTGGAAAATGGCAAATCAACGACCAGTGGCAATGGGAACTGAACTATCGTTGGGTCTTTGCTGCAGACAACCATTTAGATGGACTGACCGAAAGCTTTCACGACCTATTTGGTATCGGACAAAATGGACGAGATGAAGTCGGCAAGAACCGCTTTTATATGTCGATGCCCGAGTACGACATTTTAATAGAGGATTTTGAAGGTGAAACACTGGCAAACAACCTCTCAACGTATATCCAATACCAAATAATACAAAATGAACATCATGGTTTATCTGTCGGTGGTAGTCTCTACTATAACGATGTCGCTCACGGCTCCTTTAAAGGAAGCAGTTTTGAGCAAGGAGTACAAATTAACTACAGCTACCGACTCAATGCAGCCAATGTATTCTATTCCATGGCGGGGATGACGTTTCGAAATAGTGATCGAGCGCTTGTTGACTTCCCATACCGGCACAACACGGCAGCGCTTGCAGGCGGATATCGTTATGCGTTAAACAACAATCACCACTTTATCCTTGAATATCATTGGTATCAGGGCTCCACTGAAGGTCCAAGCGAGTTTGCTGACGCATCGAATGAGTTTGTGATTGGGTATCGCTATTTGATGGAGAACTCTGCCATTGAAATCATGGCGATTGAGAATGCGAGAAACATGGATAACAGTACCGATATCGCCTTCACTTTTGGATATCGGTACCTATTCGTTCCAGAAACGGAAAGTTAGATGTTTACAGATTCAATGTCGGCGCAACTGCTGCCGCAACTTCTGAATCAGAAGCTCCAATTGGTAACGAGAAAGAACGGTATTGATCGCCTGACATACTAAATGAACGGTCGATCTCTGCTAAACAGTGGATAATCCCACCATCTAGGATAAATGAGAGTTCGATCTCTTTAGTTGACACAAAACCGTTATTACGAAATTCCAGTTCTTGATAGATACCGGAGCGTGAAGAGAACGTATTGCCACGCAAGAAGCCTTTCTCGACATCCGCTTTCACCATAGTAAAACCTGCTTGTTCGATGGCTTGGATTACACGCGAAGCAACTGGTAACGGCTTAACCTCGATGTAATCTCTATCACGCGGGTCAATCGCAAAGCCAATATCTAGCGTAGTTTCTACCCAAACATGGCATTGATTTTTCTGTGCACTCACAGCTGTGATTGGTGTTTCGTCATGAAGTTTGAGCTCGAATGGCACTTGTTTTTCTTCATTCGGTTGAATGACAAACGGTTCGACCGCTTTAAGTTGGTCTATCGTGAAAGTTTGGTAACTGATACTGTCATCCACTTCCACTTTCATTTCGGTGTTGAGCTTGATGGTAATGGCATCAATTTGTTGCTCTACGTCACCACCTTTGATTTGAACATGACCGCGCAGTGTTGCCCCTTGGTACACGCTCATTTCATCTAAGATCGTATCGACTTTAGCTGAGCCGATCCCAAGCGACGCTTTGAGTTTTTTAAACATGCGATTCCTTTGTGACTGTCTATTTTCATTGTTTTGATAAGTCTCTGTTTACACAACTGCAGAAACTCCTGCAAGTAATAGACGACAAGAATGCGGACTAATTCCTTTTATCACTGCACAAAATAGGTATGTTTGTTTGCAATTTGTCCATAGATTACGCACTATTTGTATAGTCAATTAAAAGGAAATCTTTATGTCTGCGCCACTCTACATGCAAATCAAGCAATTCATCCTCGATAAAATTGACTCGGGAGAGTGGATAGTTGGGCATCGTATTGCGACAGAGATCGAGTTGACTGAGCAGTTTGGTGTGAGTCGAATGACCGTCAACAAAGCCATTCGGGACTTAGTCAACGAGGGGAAACTGCAACGTCGCCCTCGCCTTGGGACTTTTGTTTGTGATCCGGCGGAGAAATCAGAATCGCCCCTTTTAGACATTCGCAATATTGCCGATGAAATCAGTAATCGCGGACGAGAACACCGCAGCGCAGTGTTACAACAAATCGCTATAAAAGCCGATGACGCTATTGCAACCAAGCTTGGCGTGATGTTAGGCACAACAGTATTTTATAGTGAAATCATACACTTTGAAGATAACAACCCGATTCAACTTGAATTGCGTTGGGTCAACAGTCAATACGCACCAAATTATCTACAACAAGACTTCACTTGTAAGACGCCAAACCAATACCTATCAGACAATTGTCCACTGAGCGCCATAGAGCATACGGTCGAAGCGATTATACCGGATGGACGCGTTAAGCAAGACCTGAAAATGCAAGCCAATGAACCGTGCTTACTCCTCAATCGCCGGACTTGGAGCCAAGATAAACTGGTCAGTACAGCCCTTCTGTATCACCCTGGTAACAAGTACAAATTAAGCTCTAAGATCCTGTTATAAACTGGACGTCACTTCTTCGTTTCGATCACATTTCCGCAACATTAGCCTTGTCAGTGATGCTTTTTTCTCCTATTTATTTGTATATACATTTAAAGAATACGAATTGAAAGGAACGACAAGAATGGATCTGTTGATTGAGAACGCCCGTTTAGTCACGATGCAAGAAGGAGAACATGGTTACCTGCCTTCTCCTCCTGCCCGCGTTGGCATTCGTTCGGGAAAAATCGTTGCCATTAGTACCACAGAAAAAGGCAAAGACAGTGCACAAACCGAATCCATTCTGAATCCAGATCATTACGAACAAACGCTTGACCTTCAAAACAGGTTGTTACTGCCAGGGTTAATAGATTGCCACACCCACCTCGTATACGCGGGTAATCGAGCCAACGAATTTGAAATGCGCCTCAATGATGTGCCTTACGAAACAATCGCCAAGCAAGGCGGCGGTATTCTCTCTACTGTTTATGCCACACGAACCGCAACTAAAGAACAACTAATTGAGCTCGCTTTGCCACGCCTTGACGGTTTGATTGCAAGCGGCGTCACGTCGATTGAAGTCAAATCCGGTTATGGATTAACTCTGGATGATGAAATAAAAATGCTACGTGCAGCCAAAGCCTTGGAACATGAACGTAAGGTTAAGATCACAACCACCTTACTCGCTGCTCATGCGCTTCCTCCAGAATATAAAGATTGCGCTGACGACTATATTCAGCATATTTGTGACGACATTATTCCTCTTGTCGCTCAAGAAAATCTCGCCACCAGCGTCGATGTGTTTTGCGAATCGATAGGCTTTAACTTAGAGCAAGCCGAACGCGTCTTTCAATCGGCTACCCAACACGGGTTAAGAGTGAAAGGGCATACTGAGCAGCTTTCTATGCTTGGCGGTACCGCTTTAACCGCTCAATACAATGGTCTGTCTGCCGATCACATCGAATACCTAGATGAACAAGGCGTAATAGCTTTAGCCAGCTCTCCAACGGTTGCGACGCTGCTTCCCGGCGCATATTACTTCCTACGTGAAACCCAATTACCACCGATTGATTTACTCAGAGAACACAAGGTTCCAATGGCGATTGCAACAGACATCAACCCAGGAACATCCCCGTTTGCTGATTTAACCTTGATGATGAACATGGCATGCACACTTTTCCGTTTAACACCACAAGAGGCATTGCGTGGTGTTACGCAAAACGCTGCAAAAGCATTGGGTTACGGAGAATCTCGTGGCGTCATTGATATTGGCTGTGACGCCGATTTCTCCATCTGGGATATCGAGCATCCAGCAGACCTCAGCTATCAAGTCGGTGCAAAACGCTTAGTAGGTCGTATAGTGAATGGTGAATACGTTTCCCACGGAGGGCATTAAAATGTCTCAATCCGATGTAAATCACCCACCCTTTCACTGGCAAGGTCGTCACGATGCCGAAGATGGAGAACAAGGAAAGCGTGTCCACCACGTGATCAAAAATATCTCCACCGAAGAACTACCACATTTAAGCGAAGGCGTTTCAATACTTGGCTTTGCTACCGACGCAGGTGTGGCGCGTAACAAAGGTCGCATTGGTGCGAAGAAGTCACCAGATTTAATCCGTCGTGCCTTAGCCAATCTTGCATGGCATCAGGACGCGCCACTTTACGATATAGGAACCGTCGTTTGTGAAGACGATTTACTAGAGTCAAGTCAGAATCTGTGCGCGCATACTATTGCTCAAGTCCTACCCTATAGCCCTGTCGTCGTCTTGGGTGGAGGGCACGAAATTGCGTGGGCTTCATTTTCTGGATTGGCCAAATACTTCAAAACCCATCACCCAGATAAGCAGCCAAAAATCGGTATCATCAATTTCGATGCACACTTTGACTTACGCGCTTTTGAAAGCCCCATTGCAGAGGTAAAGCCAAGTTCTGGTACACCATTCAATCAGATCCATCATTTTTGTCAGCGTAACGATTGGGCATTTCATTACGCCTGCATAGGTGTCAGCCGCAGCAGCAATACTCAGGCTCTTTTTCAAAAAGCAGATCAACTCAACGTCTGGTACGTGGAGGATAATCAGCTTTGTTACATGAACCACAGCTATCATTTAACCCAGCTCCAACACTTTATCGATGACTGTGATTATCTCTATCTGACGATTGATTTGGACGTATTTCCAGCGGCAACTGCACCTGGGGTAAGCGCGCCAGCAGCGAGAGGCGTAAGCTACGACATCCTTGCACCGTTTCTCGATCGAATACTGCATTACAAGAACAAACTCATGTTGGCAGACATTGCAGAGTACAACCCCACTTATGACGTCGATAGCCAAACGGCTCGATTGGCAGCACGTCTGTGCTGGGATATTGCCAATGCCATGGCAGAGAAAGACCATAAACCCAAATAACCGAATTCAATAACACTTAACTCGAATAATGGTTAGTTCTCATGCCAAGTTATTTGAGGAGAAGTAGCCAAGCAGAGACTTGGATATAAACGTGAAACTAAAGGAGTCTTAAAATGACACAGCGCCAGGGACAAGATCCACGACTTGATACAAGCAGAACAATTCGTGCTCCACACGGTACACAACTGCGCGCCAAATCTTGGCTGACGGAAGCGCCACTTCGTATGCTGATGAACAACCTTGATCCAGATGTAGCCGAGCACCCTCACTCGCTTGTCGTCTATGGTGGCATTGGTCGAGCAGCACGAAATTGGGAATGCTTCGATAAGATTGTTGAAGTGTTAGAAAGACTCGACGATGACCAAACTTTACTCGTCCAATCAGGCAAACCTGTCGGCGTTTTTCCGACGCATAAAAACGCGCCGCGCGTGCTGATTGCGAACTCAAACTTAGTGCCACATTGGGCGAATTGGGAACACTTCAATGAGCTCGATAAAGAAGGCTTGATGATGTACGGTCAAATGACCGCAGGCAGCTGGATTTACATTGGCTCACAAGGCATTGTTCAAGGTACTTATGAAACCTTTGTGTCTGTGGCGAAAAAGCACTTTAAGGGTGATGCCAAAGGCCGCTGGATCTTAACTGGGGGCCTTGGTGGCATGGGTGGTGCTCAACCTCTTGCTGGCACCATGGCTGGCTTTTCCATGATTGCGGTCGAGTGTGACGAATCACGTATCGATTACCGCCTACGTACCGGTTATGTTGACAAAAAAGCAACGTCTTTGGATGAGGCACTAGCGATGATCAAAGAATCTGACGCACCAATTTCAGTTGGTCTACTGGGCAATGCAGCAGATATCTTCCCAGAGCTTGTAGAACGTAACATCACACCAGACGTAGTAACAGACCAAACCTCTGCGCACGATCCATTGAATGGTTACTTACCTCAAGGTTGGAGCATGTCACATGCAGCAGACATGCGTTTACAAGATGAAGCAAGCGTAGTTAAAGCAGCCAAACAGTCGATGGCGATTCAAGTGAAAGCTATGTTGGAGCTTCAAAACCGAGGCGCGGCAACGCTCGATTACGGAAATAACATCCGTCAAATGGCTTTAGAAGAAGGCATTGAGAACGCGTTTGACTTCCCTGGCTTTGTACCAGCTTACATTCGCCCGCTATTCTGTGAAGGCATCGGACCGTTCCGCTGGGCAGCATTATCTGGCGATCCAGAGGACATCTACAAAACCGACCAAAAAGTGAAAGAGCTGATCCCGGATAACCCACATCTACATAACTGGCTAGACATGGCACGCGAACGCATTCAGTTCCAAGGTCTACCAGCACGTATCTGCTGGGTTGGTTTGAAAGATCGAGAACGTTTAGGTCAAGCCTTTAATGAAATGGTGAAAAACGGTGAGCTCAAAGCCCCTGTCGTCATTGGTCGTGACCATCTAGACTCAGGGTCTGTAGCAAGCCCGAACCGTGAAACCGAAGGAATGATAGATGGCTCAGACGCCGTTTCAGACTGGCCACTACTAAACGCATTGCTGAATACCGCAGGGGGTGCGACATGGGTATCTCTTCACCATGGTGGTGGCGTAGGTATGGGCTTCTCACAACACTCTGGCATGGTGATTTGTTGTGACGGCAGTGATGACGCGTCAGAGCGCATTGCACGTGTTCTACATAATGACCCAGCAACGGGGGTTATGCGTCACGCTGATGCAGGATACGACATCGCAAAACAATGTGCAGCTGAGCAAAAACTGGATTTACCAATGCTCAATGAAGAACTGAAAAAGCTGAAGTAAGGATGAAAGACATGCTCAATTTAACGCTAAAGCCAGGTCATATTAGCTTAAACGAACTACGCCAAGTGAGCCGCTCACCCGTAAACCTTACTCTGGATTCAAACGCGATTCCAGCAATAGAAGAAAGCACTCAAGTGGTCGATCGAGTGATTGCAGAAGACCGGACGGTTTATGGCATTAACACCGGCTTCGGTTTGCTAGCAAATACACGCATTGCACCAGAAGATTTGGAAACACTGCAGCGCAGTATCGTGCTTTCTCATGCGGCTGGTATCGGCAAGTTCATGTCAGACGAAACCGTTCGTTTGATGATGGTATTAAAGATCAACAGCCTCGCCCGTGGCTTCTCTGGCTTACGTTTAAAAGTCATCAACATGTTGATTGATTTGGTGAATGCTCAGGTCTACCCATGCGTCCCTCAGAAGGGCTCTGTAGGCGCATCTGGTGACTTAGCGCCATTAGCTCATATGAGTACGGTTCTTCTTGGTGAAGGTCAAGCTCGCCATAATGGCAAAGTGATTTCAGGTCTAGAAGCACTGCAAATCGCCGGTCTTGAGCCAATCACTCTTGCTCCAAAAGAAGGGTTAGCACTGCTTAATGGTACTCAAGCGTCAACAGCATTTGCACTAGAAGGTTTGTTCATTGCCGAGGACCTGTTCTCATCAGCGACGGTTTGTGGTGCGATGTCAGTAGAAGCGGCTTTAGGCAGTCGTCGTCCGTTCGACCCACGTATCCATCGTGTTCGTGGTCATCGTAGCCAAATGGATGCCGCCTTGGCGTACCGCCACCTGTTAGAGGCGACCAGCGAGATTGGTGAATCTCATACCAACTGTGAGAAGGTACAAGATCCTTATTCACTGCGTTGCCAACCTCAAGTAATGGGAGCTTGTTTGCAGCAAATTCGCAATGCAGCAGACATTCTACAAGTGGAGGCCAACTCTGTGTCGGATAACCCGTTGGTCTTTGCGGAAGATGATGACATCATCTCCGGCGGTAACTTCCATGCAGAGCCAGTCGCTATGGCGGCGGATAACCTTGCACTTGCGATTGCTGAAATTGGTAGCTTGTCTGAGCGACGCATGGCACTACTTATAGATAGCGCTCTATCTAAGCTTCCTCCCTTCTTAGTCGACAATGGCGGCGTGAACTCCGGCTTTATGATTGCTCAGGTGACGTCGGCAGCATTGGCAAGTGAAAACAAAACATTGGCTCACCCAGCTTCTGTCGATAGTTTGCCAACATCCGCAAACCAAGAAGATCACGTTTCGATGGCTACTTTTGCTGCTCGTCGTTTAAAGGAAATGGGAGAGAATACACGTGGCATTTTGGCGGTTGAATACTTGTCAGCTGCTCAAGGGCTAGATTTCCGTGCACCAAACAAATCTTCAGAGCGTATCGAAATTGCCAAGCAAATGCTGCGTGAGAAAGTGTCGTTCTACGATAAAGACCGCTACTTCGCGCCAGATATCGAGCAAGCCAATGCACTACTCAAGCTCGCTCTGCACAACGCATTAATGCCAGAAAGCTTACTACCAAGCGTGCATTAATTCATAGTGAGTGATGACTTTAAAGGCTCCTCCGTGGAGCCTTTATTGTATTTATATATACCTAAGTAACCTCGAGATGCTAGGTTCAGCGAGAATGACTTGGTTTGTAGACGCGGAGGCGATTTAAAGGTCTAGTGGATCTAAATCAAGAATCGCCAATAAAATATACAAGCCAAGGTCCTTACTATTTGTAAAGAGTACCCTTTGGAAGCGTGTCATTGACTCGCTTTTCTATTAAACCAATGGCTAAGTCAAACAAATTGGAAATTGGAAATAGCTGGCTGTTACGCTGCGTTGTTTTCCTTGCTTGCTTTCGGTAAGTAGGGAATCAATGACAACGCTCTGAACCCTGCATCTTGAAATCACTTGGGTATATACTCATCGCCCGAAGCGAATGGTAAATTCCTGATTTATAGCCATACTGAATAATGTGACACAAAAGCACTCTTTTTGATGCTTAATTGCCCTGCGTTATCGTTTCATTGTTAAGATACAGTGAAGTTTTCACTGGATGGACCATTGCTACGCAGATATTCGCATATAATCCCTGACAGTTTTGGTTACTACGTAAAAATTATGTTTCTAACACCTTATTTTTCAAACACTAATCACCAATTTCAGTTCACTCGTGAGCAAGCAAGTCACTTCGCTAAACGCGTCGCTGGTGATTACAACCCTATCCATGATGAAGACAACAAACGCTTTTGTGTGCCGGGCGATTTACTTTTTGCCGTATTGCTAAGCAAAGAAGGGGTAAGCCAAAAGATGCGTTTCGATTTCTCCGGAATGGTGAACGATGGCGTAGCGCTTCATATCGAGAATAAGTGTGAAAAAGAAAGTGCCGTAGTCGATGAAGCAGGTAAAGAATACCTGCACATGTCTCGTGAAGGCGAAACTAACCTCAACCCTGAGTTCATTGAACACGTGGTGACTAACTACGTTCAATTCTCTGGCATGAACTTCCCTCACATCATGGTTCCTCTGATGGAAGAGAAACAAGTGATGATCAACTGCCAACGACCATTAGTGATCTACGAAAGCATGGAAGTAGAATTCAGTCGTTTAGACCTAACTCATCCAGAAGTAGATTTCACTGGTGCGACGTTCGATGTTGAAGGTAAGCGCGGCGTAGTAACACTAAACTTTGCCTTCAAAGAAGATGGCGAAGTTGTTGGCAAAGGCATCAAGCGCATGGTTGCGAGTGGTCTTAAGCCATACGACCAAGATGCAGTGGACGATTTGGTTCAACGCTTTAACGAGCGCAAGGATGCCTTCCTAGCAAAGTTTGCTAAGGCAGCATAATCATCCCACTGCCGACAGATTTCAAAAAGAAAGCCCAGCGTATTGCTGGGCTTTCTTTCATCTGTAACTCGGTATCTTTGCGTCAAATCCAGCGACGCACTTGGTTTTTATAATCCAAATAGTCTTCGCCAAACAACCTCTCTAACGCACGTTCTTCTGGCTTTATTTGATAACGGTTCATGTAGGCCACAAACAATACACCACATAAAATGACGCTTAAGTGTTGCCACCACAAACCTATAGCGACAATAACTAATAATAACGCCACATACATTGGGTTACGCGTGTAGGCAAAAACGCCGGAATCCACCACTAGTGAAGCCGTCTCTGGTTTAACCGGATTTACGGTCGTCTTTGCTTTGCGAAATTCATAAACACCGGCAATACCGATAAAACCAGCAAGAATAATGAGCCCCGCCGTAACGAACTCGACAAACGGCACTGTAATTTTCATTTCAGGCATCGCTTCTTTTAACCCATACATCAGCAGTATCATCAAGAAAAATAGAGCGACAGGCGGCACTTTAAGCTCAAGCTTTTTCAATCTTCATATCCTTATGAAAGTAAAAAACAGATTCATGTTCAGTTACATAGCACGAATGACAACAAGCCCAGTAAAACTGGGCTTGAGTAAACGTTATAACAAGGTTAGCAAAGCTTGCACTGGGTGTTTAGGTTTGATGCCTTCAAAACGCTTTACTTGGCTTCGACAGGAATACCCTGTAATTAAGCATCGGTCATTATCAAGCTTATCTAAATTTGGTTTCCAGCTTAGATCATAGATATCACGAGACATAGTTAGCTTATCCACTTCATGACCAAAAGTGCCAGCCATACCACAACAGCCTACAGGCACAGTATTCAAGATCGCACCAAAGTGAGCAAAGATTGCCCCCCACTCTTTCTCAGCATTTGGCATTTTTGTTTTCTCAGTACAATGCGCAAACAAATACCAAGGTGCTTGCTCTTTGGTATCTAAAGCCTCGAACTCGCTCAGTCTTGGATAAAGCCATTCATGAGCAGTTAAAACATCAAACTGACCACGCTTACTGCCCAATACCTCAGCATACTCATCGCGATAACAAAGCACTAGCGCGGGATCAACACCCACCATTGGAATGTCTAAATCCGCAACCATCTCCAAGAACTTAGCGGTATCTTGAGCGGTGTGCTTGAACTGGCGTAAGAAACCTTTAATGTGCTGTGCTTTGCCATTTGGCTTAAATGGCAAAAGAACAGGGTTCATACCCAACTTCTTAACCAGCTTGATAAAGTCTTCCACCACCTCAGCATCGTAGTAGCTGGTAAATGGGTCTTGTACAATCAGTACATGCTGTTGTTTGTCCTCACTTGATAAACCACTCAGCACTTGAAGATCATAAGCCGTCGTTAACGTGTCTACACGATCCTTCAAAGTAGGCACAGACAGCAACGGTGCATCGACATAACCCACAGTAGATGCCGTTAAACTTTGCACCCAAGACTGCTTAAGCACTCCATTCACAAGCGTTGGTGCTTTTGCCATTAATGGCAGCATCGACTCAATGTTCGACACCAAGTAATCTTTTGCCGGACGTTGGTAGCGCGAGTGATAGATGTTTAGGAAACGAGAGCGGAAGCTAGGCACATCAACCTTGATAGGACACTGACTCGCACACGCTTTACATGCAAGACAACCATTCATTGCCTCGTATACTTCGTGAGAGAAATCATACTCATGACGACGATTGATTGAATGACGTACACGGTCGATCATGGTTTTGATAGGCGTTTTATTTTCTAGCGTCTGCTTCTCTAAGTCGAGAATATCAATGCCTTGCTCTGTCAACTGACGTAACCATTCACGCACCAAACCTGCTCGCCCTTTTGGTGAATGGCGACGATCTGCTGTCACTTTCATCGAAGGGCACATCGGCGAGCTCGTGTCGTAGTTAAAACATAAGCCGTTCCCGTTACACTCCATTGCCTGCTTGAAGCTATCACGCACATGAACGTCAATCTGACGGTCGAAGTAGCCACGTTTCGTATCCGTGACTTTCACAAGTTCTGCATCGCTGTTTAACGGTGTACAGATTTTGCCAGGGTTCATTTTATTGTGCGGGTCGAACGCCGCTTTTACACGTCGTAGCTCGGTAAACAGTTCCTCACCGAAGAACTCAGGTCCATATTCAGAACGAAAACCTTTTCCGTGCTCACCCCACATCAAGCCACCGTATTTGGCCACCAGCTTAACAACCTCGTCTGAGATTTCATGCATTAAGGCTTCTTGATGAGGATCGCATAAATCCAATGCAGGACGGACGTGAAGTACGCCAGCGTCTACATGACCAAACATACCGTAGTTGAGTGACTTCGCATCCAGCAGTTCACGGAACTCAACAATAAAGTCCGCTAGGTTCTCTGGCGGCACACAAGTGTCTTCCGCGAACGCTACCGGCTTAGCACGCCCTTTCGCGGCCCCCAACAGCCCCACAGCCTTTTTACGCATGTTGTATATACGCCCGATGCTCGCAACATCATTACATACTTGATATCCAATAATGCCCGCTTCTTCGGTCTCTAGCATGCTATCAAGTCTGCTCGTCAGGGAGGCCACTTGCGCGGCAACTTCCTCTTCATCTTGACCTGCGTATTCCACCATATTGATGCCAAGCATCTCTTTGCTGGGCACGTCGGTGATCAGGTCGCTGACGGTGTGCCAGACAATGTCTTGTTTGGCAAGGTTAAGCACCTTAGAGTCGACGGTTTCGACTGATAGAGCATTTGCCTCAACCATAAATGGAGCGTTACGCAATGCAGAGTCAAAACTGTTGTATTTTACGTTCACTAACGTTCGAGCTTTAGGGATACGAGTTAAGTTAAGTTTTGCCTCGGTAATGAATGCCAACGAACCCTCAGCCCCACACAATACGCGAGTAATATCAAAACGATCTTCCTGCTCATCAAACGCGTTCTTTAGGTCATAACCGGTTAGAAATCGATTTAATGGTGGAAACTTATCATTAATTTGCTGACGCTTATCACGACACACCGCTTCGGTAATGCGCATCGCGTTGTGGGCAAACTCACCTTCAATGGGCATACCATGAGACAGATCCGATTCTAAGATGGAACCGTCAGCAAACACCGCTTGCAGTGACAAAACATGATCTGACGTTTTACCGTATTTGAGAGAACCTTGACCAGATGCATCGGTATTGATCATCCCACCAATCGTTGCTCGGTTACTGGTCGATAAGTCTGGTGAAAAGAAGTAACCATATGGGCGCACAGCATCGTTGAGTTGGTCTTTGACCACTCCCGTTTGAACACGCACCCAACCTTGCTCTTCGTTAACCTCTAACACTTTATTCATGTGACGCGACAAGTCGACCACAATGCCTTTGGTTAACGACTGTCCATTGGTACCTGTTCCGCCTCCACGTGGTGAAAACGTTATACGTTCATAAGCTTCCTTATTGCTCAACCGACCAATAAGGGAGACATCTTGAGTGTTTTTTGGGTGAACTACAGCCTGAGGAAGTTGCTGGTAGACACTGTTATCGGTGGCTACCGCAAGGCGGCTAGAATACTGGCTTTCAATATCGCCAGTGAACCCGGATTGCTCAAGTTCTTTGAGAAAACTCAGAACAAGAGGATCGACATCCGTTTGCGAGTGTAATCTTGGTAACATTTGCTTCCTGCCCCTACTGCGCTGATCCAATCAGCTGCGGGTTATGTAATTTTTAAGCACCCACGCCTCGGAACTACACCGTCAACAGCAGAAGACAGAGACATGAATGAGGTAATATTCTTTGAATTACGTCACTTTACAACATTTAAAAAGGCGTTCAAATCAGAATCTCCAAACAAGAATTAAACTTATGCTTTATTTTTTGAGGCTTGATGCCTTACATTGAAAGGGAAATAGCCCTTTAATATGAGCTTTCAGGATGAAAAAAAATAAAGTTGTAACCACTGAAGATATCCTTCTAAAACTTTGCCAGTCGGTTTCTGGCGTTCTTACTTCGGCGACTTCCTCTCAAGTTAACTACTCAGCAATGGTGCAAAAGATCAACAAAACCAGCCTCAAGCCGGATTTTGGTTGTTTTGTACTGTTTGACGGTGGGTTTACTGGATTGGTGGTCATTAACTTTACTGCTAAAGCGGCACTGGAGGTCTACACCAACTACATGCGCAATATGGGCATGCCAGAAGAGGAGTTAGCGATCTCGCACACCTCTGACGAAGTAGGTGATGTTCTTGGTGAGCTGATGAATCAGTTGGTTGGCGACTTCACCAACAAGATCCGCAAAGAGCTACAAACCAACATTACTCAAAACCAACCCAAAATGTTGGCTCTGAATAAACAGGTAATTTTGCAAGTAGACACCAACCTCGATCGACCTCAAGCGCGTCGCGTGACCTTCTCTACGGCAAATAACAACATTTTCTACTTAGAACTTGCGATGGACAAAACCGAGTTTATTCAACTTGAAGAGTTTGAGGTGGCGGAAGACGAGAGTCCAGACGACATTTTAGAAGCGACTCGCAAAAGTATGGAAGATAAGCAAGCGTCACAATCAAGTGGTTCTAAAAATGACGCAGATGATCTGTTAGACCAGTTAGGTTTATAACGTTTCAATCGCTATTAACACCGTATTAAGCCCCTTTTAATAAGGGGCTTTCTTTTTGCTCACAGCTCGCCTTTCTGGCGTTTTTAGTGCGAAAAAGGTAATATGTCCGACTTCTTAAATTTTCTGCTCTTGGTACTGTTCATCGATGGATAAACAAAAAGCTCTGAAGAAAATCGCCAAATGTTTAGAACTGGGTAATTCCGCCAACGTCAATGAGGCTGCAAACGCCATCAAAATGGCGCATCGTTTGATGCTTAAATACGGGTTGGATAAAGATGACATTGAGTTTATCAAGATGGGTAAGACGCAATCGTCACACCTGCTGCCAGCCAACATCAGTTCAACATTGCTGCGTGTGATCCGCGGTATTAACACTAAATTTGGTGTCGAGGCAGTACTTCTAAACCATAAAGGATTAAAACGAGTTGAGTTTATCGGTGAAGCAGACCGTGCGATTTTTGCTGCATTTGCATTCGATATTATCTATCGTGAAATGAACGAAAGTACTGGTCAGTTTCGTAACAGCTTTGCCGGTTCAGGCACCTCATCAATGGAAGTCACTCGTCGCGTGAACTCTTTTGTTTCAGGTTGGGTTGAAGGAGCACTTGAGAAACTACCAGTGATCTCCCCTGATGAAGAGTCCGCAAATAAGATCAATAACTACATTGATAAAGAATTTAAAAACATCGACCGAGAGACGTTCAAGAAACAACTCAAAGAAGCGATGAAAAACCTCACAGCAGATTATGAAGTTGGCCTAAAGAAGGGTCGTAAGGTCTCCGTTAACCGCGGAGTGGGCGGAGAGCAAGCGAGAAAAATGTTGGATAACCCATCGAAGTGAGCCTATCACTGGTTATTCAATCGCCAACTATCAGAAAAAGCTGACGAACGTCCTATCAATCTGACGTTCACATAACAAATATCAATACCTTCTATTCCATAATTCACATCCCATTATGAGGCGCCATTGCGCCTCGGCTTATACGGAGATTTTCCTTTGAAAAAGATGTCTATTGCACTTGCGCTAGTGCTGGCTCTTACAGGCTGTCAAGCAACCCAACGCCAAAACGCAACCACAGGTGAATACGAAACAAATTCCACCACACAAGGTGCGCTTATCGGTGCGATTGCTGGCGCAGCAATCGGTCTTGCGACGGGCGACAATGCAAAAGAACGTCGTCAACATGCATTAATTGGCGCTGCAGCTGGTGGCGCAACTGGTGCTGGCATTGGTTACTACTTTGACCAACAAGAAGCAGAATTGCGTCGTGCACTACTGAATTCAGGTGTGCAAGTTGAACGCGTAGGTGAAAACAAACTGCTTCTTCGCATGGAAAACGGCATTGGCTTCTCTTCAAGCTCTTACCAATTAGACGCAAGCATCCATAACACACTACGTGGCGTGGCGCGCATTCTGGTTGAATACCCAGACACTAGCCTTGTGATCGATGGTTACACCGACAGTACTGGTAGCGATTCATACAACCAAACGCTATCTGAGCGTCGTGCTGAATCGGTACGTCAATACCTAGTATCACAAAACGTCGCAGCAGGTCGCGCAATCGCACGTGGCTACGGTGAGCGTAATCCAATTTGCTCAAACCAAACTTCTGAAGGTCGTGCTTGCAACCGTCGTGTTGAAATCCAGATCTTGCCACTGAAGTAATTTGGTTGCACCATATCGGTAATAACTAAAATTACCGGAGCAGGTCTAGCGGTAAGCGCTAGACCTGACATGCCTCATGTGTTTCAAAACTTTTGCCCTTTCCCTGGTATTGATGACCAGTTTGACGGGCGCAGCATTCGCCTCCCAAAACCCAACTCAGCCTGAGGCGCAATTCGAACTAGCGCAGCAGCTGGCTCTATCCCCTAATCCAACTTCACCTAATGACGCACGCTATTGGTTAGAACAATCGGCACATCAAGGGTATATTCCAGCGCAAAAGCAGTTAGCCGAAGACTACGCTAGAGGTTTAACCGGAGACGTAGATTACACCTTAGCAGTGTATTGGTTTACATCAGTGGCACTGGATGATCCAAACGATCGCGGGTTCTTGTTGGCTGATTTTGTAGAACATCATCAGCAAGAAGTATCAAACGCCGATTTGGTTGAAGCCTGGTATCAACTTTCGGCTTTAAAAAACCCGCAAGCAGAGCAAGCGTACAATCAATTTTTGGAAGCGCGGTTTAACCAATTACGAGCTAAACAAGTATCGGAAATCGTCGAGTTAGACAAAAAAGCCACCGACGAAGAAGAACAAGACCAAAAACAAGCGAAGTCCACGCAACAAGCACAAGAGTCCACACTTTGGTACTTCTTTGGCGCCCTAGGTGCTGCTTTAGTAATTGCTGGAGGCGCATTCGCAACTCGCCGACATCGTCAGAATATCAATGCAAATACCGCCCACCAAGTATCCAGAACGCTGCAGTTAGAAACTCAAACTAAAGAACTTGAATTTGCAAATAAGCAGCTTAAACGTCAACTTGAAAAGGTATTCAAAGAGTTTAGGAAGATCAAAGGTCAATCGGAAGGACACAGATTGGCTGTAGCATGTGCCATGTTCGGTTATACCCCACAGAGTATCCCAGACAGTAAAGCAGTGAAATTGCGCTACAGACAACTATCAAAGCTCTATCATCCTGATTCCAGAGGAAGTGAAGAAGAAATGAAGCGTTTAAATCAGGCGTTTAAAACCATTTCACAGAATGTTACAAAATAGTAAAACCAAGTCAAACCCCTTTAGCATGCGAGCTTTTCTGCCTCTAAAATAAAGGCTCGCAATCGATCTCCCTCTCAAACAAATTAACAGACATTTAACCTAGCTATCTTTTGTATGCCATAATACTTGGCGAAAAATAACACCTAGCGACTCAAAATTCATGTAGGTGGGGAGAAAATCAATGTTCACTGAAGAAGGCACCTGTGACTGGTGCAAAAAACCTAGCTTTGTTACTCGTCATGATTACCTAGATGGTAAATACCATCGTTCTTGCAAATCTTGCTACGACATCGCCAAAATTGATGTGCGCCTCTTTAACCAAGGTGAATTGCAAATGCGTGAACGTATGGTTCAGCGAGCAAGCTAACCACAACAAATCAATGGAACTGATTTTCAAAGGCGCCTTGTTTAAGGCGCTTTTTTGATCGTATCAGCTTACCATTTTCCATCCTGCCTTTTCGTCTCCGAGTCAAATCCTACTGTGCAACCCCTGTCTATACAGTAGAAAAACACTGTATAGACAGGAAGCGCAATGTCGATGAGTTCACATTTTCTCACACTGCCAATCTACACTCGATAATAACTTTATTTCTATAATTCAAAAACTTAACAAAATCCCAAGCCATAAACATGCGACATTTATTCTAAGTCATCGATAAAAATGGGTTGATCAGACTTCGAAAACAAACTACTGTATACACATACAGCATGTATAAAGGAACAGTAAGATGCAGTTACAAAGTCAAACTCATACATACTCTCGCTACAACGTATTGGCGCAAGCAACACAACCGATGGATGTCTCTGACCAACTTCTTTCTCAGTTGGCAGTATTATCTCAGCAACAGCAGTGGATTTTGTTTACTGCTCAGTGCCCGCGTCCTGATTTTGAGCAACTTGCTGCTTCTAATATTCGCTGTCAAAACATCATTCAGATGAAGCCATCTCAGCAACTTTCTGAAGTGGAAATCGTTATTAAAGCCATCCAATCTGGCAATGCTAGCGCAGTTGTTGCTTCGAATGAGATTGCTCTTATCAATCAATCTATGCTTCGTGACATCGCTCAGCGTTATCAGTGCGAAGTCTTTTTCGTCGAAGGCCGTCCAAGCCAATACCACTAATAATATCGACGTTATCCATCCTGCATCTCGCCTCCTTTTAAGGGGGCTTTTTTATACCAAAACAAAATAAGGCAAACGTTTGCTTTTTCTCTGGCGAGTTAAAATAGTTCTGGTATGATGCCCTCATTCGGTTTATTCAGTGCGCACTGTGCGCTGAGTAAGTTCTCTTTCTGACGTTTGATTAAGATGATAGGAATGTCGCAATGAGCCTTGCTAATCAAGTACTTGCCGTCAATGACGACCTGCCAATTCGCACTCACAAGCCCGTCCACAGCGGAAAAGTTCGCTCTGTTTACTGGTTAACAGAAAAAGACAGCGCACGACTGATCAAAGAAAAAGGATACGACGTCGCCCCAGATGCGCCCTTGGCCATTATGGTAATCAGCGATCGCATCTCAGCATTCGATTGTATCTGGCACGGAGAAGGAGGACTAAAAGGCGTTCCGGGTAAAGGAGCAGCGCTGAACGCAATTTCAAATCACTGGTTTAAACTGTTTAAAGAAAACGGTCTTGCAGATAGCCATATTTTAGATATCCCCCACCCGTTTGTCTGGATTGTACAAAAAGCCAAACCAGTTAAGATTGAAGCTATCTGTCGTAAGTACATTACGGGCTCTATGTGGCGTGCTTATGCAAATGGTGAACGCAACTTCTGTGGTATTCAGCTTCCAGAAGGTCTTGAAAAAGATAAAATGTTGCCAGAGCTACTAATGACACCTTCAACCAAAGGTATCTTGAAAGGCATTCCTGACGTCCCTGAAGCTGATGACGTGAACATCACTCGCGAAAATATCGTGGACAACTTTGCAGCTTTCAACTTCTCTCATGCAGAGGACATAGCGCAGTACGAGAAGCTACTCAAAGAAGGCTTTAACGTGATCAGTCATGCACTGGAAGCCATCGACCAAACCTTTGTTGATACTAAGTTCGAGTTCGGTTACGTACACGATGCCGCAGGTAATGAAAAACTAATTTATATGGATGAAGTTGGCACACCTGATTCATCGCGAATTTGGGATACCAAAGCGTATCAAAAAGGTCAAATCGTCGAAAACTCGAAAGAAGGTTTCCGTCAGTTCCTGCTAAACCACTTCCCGGACCCAGATATTTTACTTAATAAAGAGCGTATGTCAGAACGTGAAGCATTGGCTCGCAACAACGAATTGCCAGTCGAATCTTTAATGGATATCTCTCGCACTTACATTGGTATTGCAGAAAAAATTACCGGAAAGCCAATTACGTTAAGCCAAAACCCTAAAGCTGAAATCATAGAGATCTTAAGTAAAGACTATGGCTTAATTGACTAAGCTACCCATTGCCGTTTACTGGCAGTATAGTCTCGATTAAAAAACCCGCACATTGCGGGTTTTTGTTTTTATTCGTTTGCATTTAACTAACTTAATAAATGTTTCGTAAGTAACGCATTGTTCAGCTTCGGCCCAATGTGAAGACAGGACAGACCTTCAGAATACAACTTTGAGAGTCAAGTGACAACGTAACCACAACAAAGACTACTATACCAAGTTAAATAGTGTGTTTATACCCAAATTCAAAGTAAATATGATTGAGTTAAATACTCTTGAGTTCTATATCGACAGGTTCAAGCAATCTCTTTTTCCAATGCTTCTATAACCCTTTTAGCATCTCTCAGCGAAGCCCCCATCTCTTTTCTATAAAGACGAATAGCTTTTAATTTAGCCCCGGATTTAACCGCATCACACACCTCGATTGAGACACCAAACCGTTGATCGACCTCTAAACCTGATTGTTCCAATAAGAGATCTATCTTGCGCTCAATTATCTTTTGTCGATACTTAATTGAAGAGAACTCGTTTTGTCCCCAAAATACAGCAAAAGCTAATATGCCTAACATCCACTCCACAAAGCCCTCCTTTGACACACGTTGCTCCCCTAAACAGGAAAAGTTGTGAGGAATAAAACCAATAATTAACATGAGTTCAATTGCTTCGGTATAACTATCTCTAATTACGCCAGTAATCATGGCTTTTACTGCGATGCACCTTCAAGCTTCTTGAATTAGAAGGCATGGTTAAAACGAAATAACTCATCTTTTCGTAGTCCATCGCCATACCGATCATCATCAGATGTTGACACAATATAATTCTCACAGCTTAGGTTCATTCGTGTTTTATTAACCCCATCGCTTCTGCTGTTGTTATAGTATTGAAAGGCCCTAAAATTTGATTAGAGAGAAAGATAAGCTGCTGTTCATCTAAATGTTTAACATCAACACTGCTTGGCATGTCGAAGTAGATGAATCCTTTCAGAACCTCATTGAGCGTTGTAATGTCATATTCGCTCAAAACACTTTTAAGTTTTTCGGCTTCTTCTTGAGTGCACTCGTAATCCTTAAGAAAATGTATGTATAAGAATACTTTTCTTTTGTTATCTAGCGTCAAACTTTTGAACCAATCAGACTGAGGAAATACAATAGTCGTTTCCTTGCCTACCTTGTCACACTCTTGCCACTTGTCATTCCATGTTTCCAAGTAGCTCAGTTTATCCACTTTTGACACGCATCCAACTAAAATGAGTAGCGTCACGTTGATAACGAGTGTTTTCATTATCCCCACGCAATATAAACAACAAAATTGATTCATTTTTTCCTCGTTCTTACAGAAGCATTAAATCAAGCGCTCGTTACAATCTAACATTTTGACTGGTAACTGGTTATCCACGAGAAAGTAATAAAATCGCAAATCCTCGATCAAGTCTTTCGAAGCAAGTTCAAAATCTTGGTAAGTCTGATTTTTGTAGCGAAAACGAACCGTGTGTTCAAACCTCTTTGTTTGTCCATACAGAATTTCTTTTACATCAGATGTCATGATACACATATTGAGAAACCTCAACTTAGTGCCATCAAACGAGACCTCGACAGACTGTCGTGGTTTTGATACTGAATAATCGATAAGTAGTGAGAAACCACAACCAAAGGCTATAAAGCTGAGTTGAGTAAGCAATGGTTCTTCTGAAATGCTCACTAAGTAGTAAGCTAAAATACTAAAGAAAAACACTCTGTTTATAAAACTATGAAGTAGCTTAATATTGGACAACTTGTTTTGTCTTAATAATGCTTTCATGTTTCCATTTATCCTTTTCACTAAGAAGTAATAATTTTTCTAAAATTTCCCAAAGCCCAAAGATAATTTGGTCACTCTTCCCGTTTTTAGTTTGTAGATCCTAATGCCCGTATTGGGTGGAAATAAACTTATTTATATTTTAGTAAATTTAAAGATTAAACATTCCAGTAGCATGAGATCGTTTGCAAGTTCGATATAATCATCACTGTCTTCATCTAATTTAGCTAACAAAGCTAAATCACGCTCATACTTCTCAATTAAGTAAATCTTTATGTACCTCAGTTCTTTATCATCAAACATAGAGATCCAAGCCTGTTTTAGCGCTGCTTTGAAATCCATAGCTGATAACGTTTTTGTGCCGTTGGCGAAACGTAACACTCTTTACTTTCACCCCATATAGGGCGCTGTCGCCTATTTAGAAGCGAAATATGTATCGTACTTCCATCATCTGCAGTGCACTCGTCCCCACCGAGACAACATTGGTTTCGCTGCCATCGCTTTCCTTGAAAGTAGTAAGACTGACCATTACGAGTTAGTGTTATCAGATCTATCAAGATATCTCCATTTTGTAACTCAACATATGCGAGTAAATTTCGTGACTTGCGTTTCACTTCTCCCTCCAATGGAGCAACATTGAATAAGGTTTTCACTTTCAATACATCTAAGGAATCCTATCAGCAAAGCGAGTATCATAAGTCTTCTTGGTTAAAATTAAGTATTTGTTCCCCAAATACAACCTTCGCCTCACTCTCAAGTGACTTTCTGAGTAGTTGAACCTTTATATAATCATTAGCAGCATTAGCGCGAACATTTTCATCATCGGAAAACTCACTTATACTCCTTAGCCTTTCAAGCTCATTAAGCGTAGATTCTAATATTATTCTAGTTTCCCAACCAACAAAGCTAAATTTTAATTCCCTAACATATGTTATGTGACTTTTCTCTATTTTACTTGATGATAGTAAGACTTTTCTTTTCCATGAACATTTCCGTCTATAATTAAGTTTTCGAAAACTAAAAATTTTTAAAACAAGGAAGAATCATTAATTAATGATATTATTTTCATAAAGATCTTCAATAGGAAAAATCATATTATAATCATGCCAGTTCAGATTCCCATCAACAATGTCAAAGTCAACAAAGAAACAAGTATCCCTGTACTGCTCATAATCCGGGTGTTTTCCACTAAAAATAAATGATGAGAAGTCAACAATAGAGATGTGTCCGTCACTGAATTGTATCTTTAATATGTATCCAAAAAGATGTTTTACCTTGACTATTGAAATTTTTTCCACTTTTTCCTTCTTAAATCTGTTCAGGATAATTGTCCATTTAGGGAGGGTTACTGTTTATATGAAAAACGATAAAAACAAGTTTTAAAGTACGTTCCATTAGAGTTGGTGATAAGGCGTAAATTTCGAATTAATTAGTAGCATTACACTTCAGTGTATTATCTCCAATAAAACTGTATGAGAACATACCATTAGATTCAATATAATAAAAATATATTGAATACGCACATCCCAAAAAAAATATATATCAAGATACTTACCCAGCCATTTTTAATTAACAACTAAACTAGGAAAATTAGAAGTAAAAACATATTTTTAATAAGTCCACTTCTTCTTTTGGATGCTTTTAATAACATAAATTCTGACGAATAGTATTTATCGTAAAGTAAACCCAATAAAAACGAAAAATATATTCCACATACAAACAATAACAAACTTATGTCGATTTTAATGAGCACTACACCAAGGAAAGGACAAACTAGTAATATAGAGATAAGTATCATCCATATTATGAGCATTGACACATTTTCAACCCACTCAAACTTCCTAGCCATAAGTTTCGGCAAACAATCCATTTTACCTCCTGATACATTAGACAGGTTTCATCTTGCCTATATGCTTCAAGTAAAAATATAAATCATATCACCCTAATAAAGAAGCCTCACCATTATATAATTGACACCTTGAGATCAATGGCTCAGTTATAATGTTGTAAGTTACATTTTTGTATTAATATCGAAACATAACTAAACACTAATCCCCGAAATTAGACTCTTGACTTAATAAGTTAACGCCGCGGGCATTAATTACTATTCTGCAACAATTTCTGATATCGGAAAGTGTGAGGCTATCAACTTTGCGAACTCTGCATATGCCGTGCATTATCTGCGGATTTTTACCACCACAGGCTTTCCCATAATATTTAATGTCTGGCGAAGAATACAATGATAGTGCTTTCTCAGCATAAGTCATTACAGTTCCCGCTTCGCCACACAACGCCCCAAACGCATAAGGCTTTATAAATTTATGGTGTTCTTATAGTAGTTGATATTTTAACCAATATTCTGCGGTATTGTCATGCTACGCCCAAGCAAATAGCACACTGAACTGGTTTGAAGTAAAAACGCCAAGCGTTTCGAATCACTCTTAAATTTATTGTTATGTGATTTTTCACCACATACGGAAACGCCCAAAGTTATTAGCTTTGGGCGTTTCTTCTAGCAAACTGGTTACGACAAACCGAGCTCTAAAGTGTCATATGCAGAATTGGAAAAGGTTTTCCCATATCATCAAGTGGTGAGCGAGAAACAACTCTAAAACCCATATACTCGTAAAAACCTACGGCTTGCGGGTTTTGTTCATTTACATCGACTTTGGTTGCACCTAACTGCTCTATTGCATATTGCAGTAGCACCTTACCAACACCTTGCCCTCTTGCCTCGTTCAAGATAAATAGCATTTCAACCTTTGAGTCGTAGATACCCACGAAACCTAAAATTGAGCCGCTATCATTTTTCACACATCTCAACGCGACAGCAGGAAAAGCCTGCTCAATGATAATTGGTTTAAAAAACTCAATATCTTCTTCTGTTATGAAGTCATGAGTTGCTCGGACTGAATTTTCCCAAACATTAAGCATTTCTGCATAATTTTCAGGAAGCACATTTTCTACAATCATCGTATTTTCTCTAAAGTTGACTGAAATTCATGTGCAGCCGCGAGGAAGAATGTTAACCTCAATAGGTATGAGTTGTCCACCAATCGCATAATTCCCTGCTAAGAGTGAGCAACACAGAACAAAAGCTGTCGCACATCACCTTAGTCACTAAAATCAAGGGATGATAAAAATGCTATGCTTGATGCCCCCCTAAACAGTTTGTTATGTTTATGTGTTGGAGCGAATGATCTTAAAACCGTCGTCAGCGGCAATCCTAAAGTTATTGCTAAATCCATTTTTTATGGTTACGTCTAATGATTTTTTGCACTGTTTGATATCAGGACATACTCCATTTTCTACTTCGAATACGTATCCTCCTGGAGCTAAGTAAATGGTAATTTCCTCCATCACGTTAAGCCACACCACGTATTCTCCATCTATTTTCAAGAATGTAGTAGCCAAAGATCCTAAAACACCAGTGTCCCGTGTTATCGTCACTGGAACAGTTCTAAGTTCAGAAGGTTTATATAATTTTTGATTATATAATCGTTTATGAGACGCTAGCTTGACATCAGATGGTACTGTTGGAGCTGTAGCGCATCCAACTAATCCAACAATTAAAAATAAGCACAAAATCCTTTTCATATATTTCTCCACAAATTAGCTATACGTTTTTAAGCTACATACACATAACGCCTTGTTAAGGTATAAAGCACGCAATACCTAAGCGACCGCATACCACCTTAATCACTAACACCAACGCATGGTAAAAATGCCACGCGTGCTGAATCACTCTTGAACAGATTGTTAGAATTACTTTTGCACGGACTTTGATACAAAGTATTCAAAAACCCTTCTTTCTCTATCAGCCCCGCAACTACCACTTTCCTTAAACCAGTTGATCAACTCTACTGATTTATCACGGCGGAAAATTAACGCTCCATAACGAGAAGTGCATTCTTTGTTGTCGAAAGATTGAGATTCAACCAAAACTACATATTTATCATTGAATCGCTCTAGATGAATTAAACTAGTTTCTCCAAACTTAATAAACGAACATTTTTTGTCCCCGATATCACTCAGCTCTTGAGAATATGAGAGATTCCCAGCGTTAATAACGTCTACGGTACAATCTTCATTTAACTTAATTTCTCTTTCAAAAATCGAGAATTGCTCTGCGCTAACGGAAAACGAGATCAAAATACCTATATAGATAGGGAACTTACTCATGTTAACGTCCACATTCATATAGTTTTCGCTTCCCAATAGGCATCGCCTACAGCTTTAGTCCCATCCCATAAGTCTATATGCCCTTGCCCTGAAAAGTCAGGAATGTTCATATAACATACAATACCTTTCTTACCGATAGCATTGCTTGGCAGATGCCCATTTGCTTGGCTTGTCCAACCGAGTGTGCGTGTCCCTAAGACTTTTGGAGAACCTAGCTCTGCAGCTAGACCTTGTGCCCCTCTTAAATAACCATGCGAGTATTTATTCTTTGACGAATTCTTAAAGGCTGTAAGGAAGTCACCATCTGTTTTAACTAAAGCTTCGCTCATCCTAATTGCACAAGTCTTGGGAAATGCCATTGAGTATAAATGGGCTTGCATAGGAAGAGTTTTATAGTTTACTTTGAGCTTGCTGAAACTTGGCTTTTTCATATTTAACCTTTATTGGTGTGAACTTAAGGGATGCTCACATATGCAAATATGTTGTTAAATATGAGTACGTCTTTTTGTCGACTCATATCGATATTTATAAGTCTATTAATTTCAAGTCGTTGCATGAGCCTTTGTAGTTCTAACGCCCTGTTAAGGTGTGAGCAACGCAATACCGATGTCCCTGCAAGCACCTTAATCACATAAACCAACGCATAGTGACAATGCCAAGCGTTGAGAATCACTCTTAAATGCTTTGTTACGTGCGCACCAACGATGCCCCTATGGCTCACCTCCAACACCAACATATAGACTAATCATTTCATGTAACACCGAATTTTTACTATATTCCCGTGTTCCAGATACCTCTATACTCGAGAATTTTGAATCAACCACAAGTTCAAGTTTTTCACTATCATAGAACCATATTGAAAAAAAGTCCGGATCAACTGTTAATTGATGTTTATCTTTAATACCATCTAGTATTAAACCAACTCGTAACTTTAGCTTATCTAAATTTAATGTTTCTGATTGATAATTAACCACATAGTTATTCATTAGACAATATTTATTTTCAAATATTAACAGGTCTCCATCACTAAAAGTGTAATAGTGCCTTATTACTTTCTCATCACTATCTGTATCAATCCCCTCATAGACATAAAATGCAGAAGAGCCTTTGATCAATGGCATGAAAGAGATTTCATCACAGGCACTTGAATAAAATGGACTCAAAGCCAAGCAAAAGATCAGTATGCAATTGGATACCCTCATCAATCAAACCTCGTGATTCTTTTTGCATTAGGGACAACTTCTATATGCCAACATTTATTTGACTTTCCTGTTTCATCAATGAACTTATTGATATATCCGTCTTCTGTTAATGCTTGTAAAACAGCAGTAAACTTTTTAACAGAAAAAAACTCACTATTAGCTACTCTTGTAGAATTAACACCGATATCAATAACATTGTATTTCTTATAGTCCTCAACAGTTGTACAATGCTTTGAAACCTTTTTGCCACCTCTAGCTAATAGTTCTATTTTTTCTTTCATTAATCTTATAACTTCATGTTTATCTTTTTTTGAATTACTACTATAAACATCAAGAACAGCGTCGCCATTTTTACCATACAGCTGTTTTTGCTTTTTCAAATCAATTCTAGCGTTTCTATACATTATTGACGCTTGCTCTTCAGGAAATCTTAATGTACTAGATATTACCGCACACTTCATTCCAGCTTGTGCTAACGCTAACCTAATAACATTAATAGAATAACTACTTACTAATCTTTTATCACTAGGGAGTGATGATTTATAGCTAACAGAATAGTCTGTAGTTGACAACTTATTCCTTGACTCTATTTCAACATTTTTATTGCGTACAATTAATGAACTACTAAGTTTTTCCTTTTCTTTTTTAGGCGCATACATTAATAGCTCGCGAAAAGTTCTTCCATTCGGATCAACTCTACCATCAGGCTTCCAACCTGGCATTATAGTTCTTTGATAAGAAAATATTGCTCCGATTGTCTTTGAACCACACAAACCATCGGTTATTAGCTTTCCTGCCTTAGCTTGACTGTTTAGTAAAATCTGAACAATTTTTACATCTTTTTTCTTATTAACTCCACCAGCACCAACTGAACTCTCGATCGCTACCATCAACAAATACCCATAAACTTAAAATAATAACATTCTATGTTATTCAGGCATTTCCAATCTTCAACAGGAGTCAATCAACACTCGACAGACTTCTAGAAATATCTATAGTAAATGTAATTAACAAACTAGCCACTATTATCAAGCATGTAACGCCCTGTTAAGGGGTGAACAACGCAATACCGAAGCCGCCGCATACCACCTAACCACTGAAATCAACGCATAGTAAAAATGCCACGCGTTGCGAATCCCTCTTAAACAGTTTGTTAAATGACTTGGATTCAAGTACGAAGTGCGACACCCCTGAAATTTAAAACAGTGAGATGTGCTATTCATAAGTTTTACTCCCGCCAAGAAGTGAAAAACCATGAATTACACACACCTCACTGAGAATGAAAGGTATATGATGTCCGCACTTAGAAAGCAAGGCATTAGTGTCGTCAACATCGCTAAAGAGCTAGGGCGTCACAAGAGCACTATCTACCGAGAATTTAAACGCAACTCTCGATACAACGCCTATCGCCCTCACCCTTCCTATCAGCCTGCTAGAGCGCAACAAAGAGCTAGAAACAGGTTGAGCCGGTCACGGCGTAACAAGCGCTATACCAAGCACGATTTCAAAATTATTGACGCGCTTATAATGCTCGATTGGAGTCCTGACCAAATCGTTGGATTTTGCCGTTTGCATGGCTATCCAGTGATGAGCCATGAGCTTATTTACCAGCATATTTGGACCGATAAAGCCAACGGAGGCATGCTCTGGAAACATTTACGTCAATCACCAAAACAGAGTACAACGCCAAAGATAGCAGGGGGAGAATTGCCGCTAAAAGGCACATAACAGAGCGACCAAAACAAGCTGAGTTACGCCTAGAACCTGGACATTGGGAAATAGATACCGTGATCGGTCGTGGAACTAAGCACTGCATTGTTACTCTCGTTGACAGAATGACTGGCTACACCTATATCGGACAGCTAGATGACCGAACAACTGCATCACTCAACGCGAGAATGACAGAGATCGTTACGCGTTCAAACTTACCATTTAGAACTATCACTGCTGATAATGGTACAGAATTCAATCAATATCAGGAGATAGAAAACAAGCATAAATGTTTGTTTTACTTCGCAACGCCCTACCACTCTTGGGAGCGAGGGACCAATGAGAATACAAATGGACTCATACGCCAATATTTACCTAAGAAAACCTCAATGGCTCATGTGACACAAAGACTGTGCAGCCAGATAGCGTATAAACTGAATAACAGACCACGCCAAAGGCTTGGTTACGAGACACCAACGGAGTATATTTATGATCAGCTACTCTAAGTGTCGCACTTCAAACTTGATACTAAGTGCGTAGCCAAAGTTGGTAAAAGTCTGTTTCATCGTGCTTGGGATTCTTGCGCACGAACTCCCAACCATGGCGCTTGTAGAATGTGAGAGCTCTATGGTTAGTTCGGCTTACTGAAAGTACAGCACGCAAACAACCCGCTGTACTCAACGCGCTTACAATATAATCCTGCAATTTTGCAGCGAGTCCTGAACCACGAAAATTCGGCTTTAAGTAAATGAGATGCACATAGCCAGTCTCCGGCTCGGGTGAAAAGCTACGAAACTCTAACTGCCCTGCAAACTGACCATCCACAAATATATGGATATAGAACCATCCTGATGTTGCTAGCCGGTCTAATACTCGTTCACGATAACCACTGATGAAGTCGTCGAAACCATCGTAATGCCCAAAACTACAAAAGTATGCATCTTTTCTCGCAGCTACGCACAATTCGAAATCATCAATGTTTATCTGCTGAAAAGCAATTTCCATACTTACCTTTTCCTTCAAGCACCTAACGCCCAATTAAGGTGTGAGGCACGCAATACGATGCTCCCGCATACCACCTTAATCACTAAAATCAACGCATAATGAAAATGCCACGCGTTGCGAATCCCTCTTAAACAGTTTGTTAAGCTACTGAAGTAAAAGAGATAATCAAATTAAAACCAAAATACATTAAGCAGACAACCCAAAAACCATAACCAACAAGAAACATTGG